>JAFGGF010000221.1 GCA_016930735.1 Prolixibacteraceae bacterium | reverse complement strand
GATCAGAATCTTGGTTAAATTATTTTGTGGACTTTGAGAATTATGATGACTTTGATTTTCAAAAAATGAAACAAAAATTGTCTGAAATAGATATTCCTTCCATGTATAATGCATATGGGCTATATTCACGAAAATGTATAGAATCTTACCTGGAATATACATTTCAAACGACAAAAAAAGTGGAAGGAATGGAAAGGCTGGTTAGCGAATTAAGAAGTTACGGCAATTATTACGATATCGAACAGAATGTCCAGTTTGACAAGTTAATAATTTCAGGCTCGCCTTTGTACAGGGAGATAGTTTCTTATCTGAATGGTGTTATTACCTACAAACAGCCTTATCCGCTTGAAGTAAAATTTTATTCATTAAAAACTGCCCAGCGGTACATGGAATTAATTTTAAGGCGTTCGGCTGATAATGAACTTAACTATAAGGTGAAATTGTTGCTGGATCAACATAAAAAAGTTTTATCTACGGATTATGTTCCTGAAATCAGCTTTTTTGATACAAACAAAAATGAAGTATCATACAAAAATTTTACGGGACAAAAACCAACAGTTTTTTATTTCTCTGACGATTGGGTTGGGCAACGGTACCAGATGGAAGAATATGTAAAAGAAAACAAGGATGTAAATTTTGTAATGGTTACGGAAGGGAATAATTTCAGGGAATGGAAGGAGTATCAGGATCATGCAGAACCATTGGTGACACATTTATTTTTCAACAACGACAGTATAACCTTCAAAGAATTATTTTTCAGGACAGATGTATTTTTTGTATTTGATAAAAAAGGGAAATTAGCCAGTATTGAAAGAGGATTAAAAGAGGCTTACAATAAAGCTAAAGCCAGCCTGGAATATCCTAAATTCGAATGGAATCAATCGATATTACGAAATATAATTTTAGTCTTAGGGATTATTCTATTTGTTGTCATTTTCACCTTACTTATTGTGAGATTGCAGGCACAGCGAAAGCTGAAAAAAGAGAACCAGCTTCGTCGTTTGCGCGAACTCGAGCTTACCGCCATCCGTTCTCAGATGAACCCCCACTTTTTATTTAACAGCCTAAACTCGGTGCAGAACCTCATCCAACAAAACAAAGGCAAAGAGGCACATGTGTATTTGTCCGATTTTGCGGGCCTGATCCGGAAAGTCCTCAAAAACTCGGAGAAGCAGGAATCTTCGTTAGCCGAAGAACTGGAAATGACCGAACAATATATAAAACTTGAAAAACTGCGTTTCGATTTTGATTATACGGTAACGGTGGATGAAGAGATCGATACACAAAACACCATGGTTCCGTCGATGCTGATGCAACCCTTTGCCGAAAATGCCGTGATACACGGGCTGCAGAATAAACCTGCCGATAGAAGACTAAAAATAGAGGCCTTAAAAACAGGTGAAGGCATAAAAATAACTCTGGAGGATAACGGCATTGGCAGGGAGGCAGCCCGGAAGCTGACCGCAGAAAAAAACGGGAAGGGCATAAAAATGAACCGGGAGCGTCTGGAACTTCTTCGTGAAAAGTACGGCGAAAAATACCGGCTCGAAATAACCGACCTGGAGCAGGGAACGAGGGTTGTGATCATTGTTCCTGAGGAAAACTGAGAATCATTAATTCGTGGTTTTAAGCAATAATATTTGTAAATTGAGTATCCAATTTCCTTTAAAAACAAATGAAACTATTCGCCAATAAAATAATCCACCTATGTTAAATAACTACTTGAAATCAACATTTCGGAATTTAAAAAAGCAAAAGCTTTACACAGGAATTAATATCCTCGGACTTACAATGGGCATGACGCTTTCGGTATTGATTCTGACTTATGTATGGCATGAGCGGAGTTTTGACCGGTTTAATTCAAATTTTAAAGATACCTACCGGGTTATTCATCAACGAAATTTATGGAGTTCCGGTGAGGCAATCGGATTAAACGGCGCATCGGGCAATAGTTTGGCAACAGCTTTGAAAGATGAGTTTCCGGAAATCCGGCAAATTGCCAGGTTGAGTTATATGAAAGGGGAAAATGATTTTGAAATTGAATACGAAGAAAAAAAACTCAGGGCAAAACCCTGGGATTTTTTGGTAGCAGATGAAGGGATCTTTAAAGTTTTTGACATAGAATTTATTTACGGAAATCCTGATAATGCACTGGAAGAACTTAATTCCATTGTCCTGGTAGAAGAAGAATCAAGGAGAATATTTGGGGATATTAATCCAGTTGGAAAATTCATTTCGGTAAAAGACCTTGGCACAGGGCGGGCTATTCCTTATACAGTATCGGGAGTTGCAAAATCAATGCCTGTCAATTCCCATTTTAATTTTAAATTTTTAAAACCCCTTGACAACAGGCTCAGAGGGCTTCTTTCCATGCAAACAAATACGTATTTAACCCTCAGTGAGGGGTGTGAGCCTGAAAAACTGGAAAGTAAATTTCCTGCTTTTGTTAAAAAGTATTTTGCACCTGAAATTGAGGCAGCAGCTTCAAAAAACTATGACGAATGGGTTGAATCGGGTGGTGTATGGAGATTGATACTGCAACCCTTAAAGAAAATTCACCTGGAATATACCTATGATATTCAGGGTTCTCAATTTGTTAAAGGCAGTCTTTTCCAGGTAAGGATTTTAACGGTTGTAGCCATTTTTTTAATTATACTGGCCTGTATTAATTTTATTTCATTGTCAACCGCTAAGTCCGGTACGAGGGCAAAGGAGATCGGGATCAGAAAAGTGTCGGGAGCGAACAGAAAACAACTTATCAGGCAATATCTTACCGAATCATTTTTGTTCAGTTTTATTTCTGTAATAATCTCTGCAGTATTGGTATTTCTCTTTTCGGGCTTATTCAATAATCTGTTGCACGTTAATATTCATTATGATTCAGAAGCAGTTATATTTATAACTACAGCTTTTATTATCATTTCGGTTTTGGTTGGTTTTATGGCCGGCAGTTATCCTGCTTTTGTTTTATCATCATTTATGCCGAATGAGGTGCTTAAGGGGCAGGTTGTCGATAAAATGAAAGGGATTTTTATCCGTTACGGCCTGGTAGTTTTTCAGTTTTCAATTTCTATAATTCTGATAATTTCAAGCATTGTTGTTTATAAACAGTTTATATTGTTTGACACAAAAGACCTTGGCTTTGACAAAGAAAACATCTTAATAGTTAAAAACATTGATGCACTTTGGAACAGGCAATACAACAACATTTCAGAAAAAGAGCAAAGAATGGCCACCTTTCAAAGGGAATTGGAACAAAATCAGTTTATCACTAAATCGTCTTTTTCAAGTACACTTCCTTGTATGCTTAATGATAGGCTCAACAGGACAGATATCGAAATTTTGGGTGATACATCCGGGACAAGATACCAGGTAGACTTAACGAATATTGATTTTGCCTTTTCAGAAGTGTTTGGCATTGATGTAGCTGACGGAAAAAATTTTTGGAATGAAGGCACATTGCCTCAATCAATTGAAGGCGTGATGATGAATGAAAAGGCTGTTCAGCTTACCGGACTGCAAAACCCCTTGGGTAAACTGCTGAAGCTTAGTGTTTATAAATGGGTTAAATCGGCAAGAGGGACTGATATGCTGAAACCGGAAAGTGTTACATTGCCCATAATCGGTATTTATAAAGATTTTAATTCGAGAAATTTATACAACGATATCTGGCCGGCAATTTATCTCCATTTTAGTAAAGACACGTATAATCCCATACAATTTTTTTCAGCAAGGATAATGCCTGGAGACATAGCCGGAACTATAGCTTATTTAGAGGATACATGGAAAAAATTTGTCCCGGATGTACCGATTGAATATTCTTTTTATGACAAAGAATTTGATAATTTATATGCAGGGCAAAAAAGATTAAGCCAGGTTTTTACCTTTTTTACAATTATGGCTATTTTTATTGCATGCCTTGGAATTTTAGGCCTGGCCGCTTATACTACGGAACAACGTACAAAAGAAATAGGAATTCGTAAGGTTATGGGGGCTTCAGTAAAAAGAATCGTTAAAATACTTTCATTAATTTATGTAAAAATATTGGGTATTGCTGTCCTGATTGCCTGCCCTGTGGGATATATACTTTTAAATAATTGGTTACAAAAATATTATTACCGGATAAACTTTGGATTGACAATACTCGTTATCAGTGTATTAATAGCTGCTTTTGTGATATTCGCTTCTGTAAGTTATTATTCATTAAAAGCAGCTCTTACCAATCCGTCTGAAACATTGAAATATGAGTAATTATTGATTAAATTTATTGATCTGAGAACGCTAACCTGCCTGTTTGTTTTTCTTTTACTTCTTTTTCAAAGGAAAGAAAGGAAACCATTGAAAAAGGAAATGGTTAAGGATGATGTAGTATTTGTGTATATAACAAATCCCATCTGTTGAAAAAGATTTTAAGAAAATGGTTCCGAACATAAAAGGTGAACATTATAAGGTTGCGCCTTCTTTGCGTAACTTTGCATTAATATTTTATACGCATAGATTCGCAGAAGAGTAGAGTTATGTAGAGTTTGAAATGAAAATTAGAGCCTTAATAGTCGACGATGAAAAAAACGGCCGGGAGAACCTGTCCGGAATTTTAAGGGAATACTGCCCTGAGGTAACGGTTGTCGGTGAAGCTGATTCAGTTGAAACTGCCAAATCAATCATTCAGGAAAAGAATCCTTCCCTGGTTTTCCTCGATATCGAAATGCCCAAAGCAAATGGATTCAAATTGCTGGAATATTTTCAGGATTTTAACTTCGAAGTGATTTTTGTAACCGCTTACGATAGCTATGCCATACAGGCCATCCGCTTTTCAGCAGCCGATTATATTTTAAAACCAATCAATATTTATGACCTGAAGAAAGCCGTTGAAAAAGCAATTGCCCGCATCAGGCTAAAAGAAGAAAACCAGCTTTTAAAACAGCTTTACTATAATTTACAGCGTCCTGCAAATCCAAGGATTGGCTTACCTACTGCCGAAAAAATTGAGTTTGTGGATGTTGATTCTATAATCCGATGTGAAGGGGAAGGGAATTACTCACACTTATACTTTACCAACGGCAGGCATTTACTGGTTGCCAAAACACTGGTTGAGTTTGAAGAACTGTTAAATGACTACAATTTTATACGTGTACATAAAACACACCTGATAAATTTAAAGCAGGTTTCAGCTTTTCTTAAAACAGAAGGAGGTTCGCTGCAGTTAAGCGACGGGAAAACTATCCCTGTTTCCCGCAGAAGAAAAGAATTTGTCCTGGAAAAACTGAAATCAAATTAATATGACTCCGGATTCATCCGATTGAATCCGAATAAATTCGGAATTACTTATTTAATCATATATTTTATTCGCGGGATTTTACCTATTTTGTAATTACGTTTTCATTGTATTGATATTTTATTTCTGAAATGAATTACACAAATGGACTATACTTTTTATTCCGAAGATCTGAAAGTTTTTATCCCCATTATAGCCGGACTTATTGGTTTTATCATTTTCTGGTTTACACAAAAATCAGATAAGCTCAAAAAGAAAACCATTGCCCGTTTGGATCAGGATAAGGGTTCGGCACGTTTTATTAATTCAACCCGCTACCTGGGTGGATTTACAATCGGTGTAATTCCTCTGGTTGCTTACTTTATCGCTTTCCCGGATACTTCACTTTCAGATGTCGGATTAACCCTGTATTCAATAACTATTCTGGAAACTGTTTTGTGGATTGCCGGATTTAGTATTGTTCTGATTATTATGGCATCTTTCAGTGCCCGTAAACCGGAAAATCTGGTTAATTATCCGCAGATACGGGCAAAGGAATGGAACCGGAAAATGATTGCCGGGAATATGGTTTCATGGGCCGCCTATTTGCTGGGCTATGAATTGTTTTTCAGGGGAATATTGTTATTTCCCCTGGTGGCGACCATTGGCTTATGGCCGGCAATTGCTGTGAACATCGGGATGTATTCGGCAACCCACATTCCCAAAGGCCTGAGCGAAACCATCGGGGCAATTCCGCTGGCAGTGGTTTTATGCCTTCTGAGCATTTCAACAGGAACAATCTGGATAGCTTTTTTTGTTCACCTGGCAATGGCCTGGACCAATTTCCTGACCGCATTGAAACATAATCCTGAAATGAAAATAATTGGTTGATTGTAAATCTTTAAAAATAAATTGTTTCTGTCAGTTGTTCTGTTGAATTGATGACTTTTATTGCAAGAAATATTAAATAATTGCAAAATATATAGTATTGTTAAGTGCGTGCGTGTCAAAATTGCGTGAAGCGGGCTAATCCATTGCATTGAAAAACCAAATAGCTTAATTTTGACGAGATCTTTGTTTACTTTCCATCAACTGGGAAAGTAAAGGGCTGTCCGCCCTGAGGACAAAAATGGAATGAAAACGTAATTTAAAATTGCCATAACAATTTGATTTTACTGCAACTACTAATAGAGTGAGAGAATATACAAATAATAAATATTAACCATATCATTATCAATGAAAATAATGGTAACCGGTTCAACCGGAAGCATAGGAGCACATTTGGTAAAAGTTTTATCCGAGCAGGGGCACACAGTCCATGTGCTGGCACGTTCGCTTGAAAAAGCAAAAAACCTGAATTTTAAAAATATAATTTCTTTCAAAGGGGATATTACAGATAAAGCTTCGATAGATGCAGCAATCAAAGGCTGCCAACAGGTTTACCATCTTGCCGCCTTTGCAAAAGTGTGGGCAAAAGACACCGGTACTTTTTACAGGATCAATGTTGAAGGGACAGAAAATATTTTAAAATCGGCAGTGGAAAATAAAGTTGAAAAAGTAGTGGTAACAAGTACGGCAGGAATTTACGGCCCTTCTCTTACCTCAATCGTAAACGAAAGAAAAATCCGTGAAATTGATTTTTTTAACGAATACGAAGGATCAAAAACCTATGCAGAATCGCGGATTAAAGATTATGTGAATTTATATGGATTAAATGTTGTTATAGTCTCGCCTACCAGAGTTTACGGACCTTTTATTTTTGGCGAGCCTTCTTCAACAACGCTTTTAATCAATAAATTTGTTAACCAGGGTTGGCGGATTTTACCGGGAACAGGAAAAGAAATCGGCAATTATGCATTTATGGAGGATGTTGTGGAAGGGCATATACTTGCTATGGAAAAAGGCAAATCAGGGGAAACTTATATCCTTGGTGGTGAGAATTGCAGTTACAACGACTTTTTTAAAATTCTGAGAAATGTTTCAGGAATAAAAAGAAATATGATCAAAGTGCCGATTTGGATACAGATTTTTATTGCCCGTTTTCAGCTTTTTATGGCTATCTGGTTTGGGAAAGAACCAGCCATTACTCCTAAATGGATAGCCAAAGGAAAATACAACTGGGAGGTTTCGTCTGACAAAGCTGTTCAGGACCTTAGCTACAAAATTACTCCTCTGAATGAGGGCCTTAAAAAAACCATGACTTATATAAATTCAATCCGATAAAATCAATTAATATATTTCATTTTTTTAAACCAGTCAATTGCGTCTTTTACCGCTGTTTCAATCGGTGTTTGCGGCAAATCCAATTCATCGACGGCTTTTTTTGCATTGTAAAAATGCAGGTCGTTGCTGATCTTTGCCACTGCCCGGCTCACTTTCGGTTCAAAACCAAATACTTTTCCTGAAAATTCTGATAAACCCCCATATGTAATGATAACAGGCTTGGGGAACCTGATTTTAGGCGGTTTTATCCCGAATGTTTTTTCAAGAACTTCATTAAATTCCTTATAGGTAAGATTGGTCCCGGCAAGAATGTAACACTCTCCCGGACGGCCTTTTGTCAGAGCATTAACAACAGCAACAGCAGCATCTTTTACATAAAGAAAATTCCTTCCTCCCTTTGTATAACCCGGAACCTGTTTTTGGTATAATGCCAGTAAAAACTGCCCGCTTGAAGGCTTTGAATCAAAAGGTCCCAGCATAAAAGTCGGATTGACAATAACAATTTCTGTTTTGGAACTTTTATATTCGTTTAACAGGATTTGCTGCACTTTGTATTTCGAATCGATATAATCGAGTTTGTATTTCCCGGCAGAAAATGGACTCGATTCATCCCCGGGATTTTCTTTAGTCCCTGCACCAAACGAGTTGGCTGTTCCCACGTGGACAATCCTCTTTACTTTATTTTCAATGGCAGCCTCAACCAGATTCCGGGTTCCTTCAATATTAACCTTCCTGATAATTTCCGACTGGGGCGGCCATATCGAAGTACTTGCTGCTGCATGAATAATAAAATCACAACCGGAAACAGCTTCTGCCAAAGAAGTTTTATCAAGAATATTCCCTTCAACCTTTTCTATATCCAATCCATCAAGAGTCCCGGTATTTCGTCCACGCTCAACAAGCACCCTGACATTAAAACCCTGCCTGATTAACTCCCTGACAACATTACTCCCCAGTAATCCATCTGCTCCGGTTAATAAAGTCTTCATTTTTACAATTGATATTTTAATGCCGAATTTAATAATTAACCGGTTATATACCTTTCAATAAAATTAATATTACTGTTGTATGCCTTTAAACATGATTAAAATCATCCTGAACTGTAATAACTTAACAGTTGCTGTTGCGTATATAACCTCAATTAAATCTTTTTATCTGACTAACTTTTAACAGGTACCATGAAAAAACTTATATTTCTAGTTGCTATTCAAATTGCCTTTTTAAGCCACTCCTTTTCCCAATCACGAAATGTTGAATGGGAAAAGACTTACAAACAGTGGGATCTTTCAATTTTCACCGACATGGTTGAGTCTGATAACAGTGGTTATGCAATTCTGGGATCGGTAAAAAATAACAATACCTTAGAACCCTATCTCATCTTTTTAAACGAATTCGGAGAATTGGTCTGGGAAAAAATATTTAATACTACTGCCAATATGTATCCGAAATGTATTGTAAAATGTGGCAAATCCGGTTATATGCTGGCAGGGCTCGTCAAACCAGATCAGGAACCGGAAAAAATATTTATGATAAAAACCAACACCACCGGAGACGAATTATGGAGGAAAGAATATAAAAACGAAGGCCATTGCCTTGAAGGTAAAATGATTCTTTTAAAAGACCATAATTTTTTAATGGCCGGAACAATTCAGCCGGAGGAAGGAAATCAATTCATCAAACTTATAAAAATCGATTCTGTTGGAAACATTGTTTGGGAAAATACTTTTCAGGATAAAGAACTGGTTAGTTGCAAATCAATAAAACAACTCAATGACGGGACACTGGTTTTGGCTCAGGAAGTTGTGATGCCGGGAAAAAATAATTCAGATATTCAGGTAACTCACATAAACGAATCAGGAGAAGTAATCTGGAATTCGAGGATTCCCGGCAAGGATTCAAAATCATGGCCTGAATGTATTTGTCCCTCTGAAGACAATTGCCTTTATATTGCCGGTTGGCATGGCATTGCTTTTAATGATATTAATTCAGAAAATCCGATTATAGATTACGACCTTTTTGTATGTAAAATGGATCAGAACGGGAAACTGTTGTGGACGAAAAATTTTGACAGTGAGGGTTCCGAAGGAGGGAATAATATTTCATCGGGTGGCGACGGCACTTTTTGGGTTGCCGGGAAAAAGGAAACTTCCTTTACCGGTAAAATCGGACCGTGGATACTCCATCTCGATAATGACGGAAAAATAATTGAGGATATATCCATCCCTTTCCATTTTAACAACGACCAGGCTGTAAAAATTATCAATACTTCCGATGGTGGTTTTATTGTGATCGGACCCGGTAATCAACCTGAAGAAAATTCCAGGGCATTTGCATGGGTAATAAAATATGCCGCATTGTAATACTCAGAGAAGCGCAAACTTCTAATACTGATAAGTTTAATAACAACTCACTTAATTTTCCGGATACTTCATTTATCATTTCGTTTAAACAGAAAATTCTCATATTTGGCTATTTTGAAAAATCCGATCCGTGCTTATTTAATTTTGAATAAAATTTGCAAAATCTCTATATTAGTACTGATTACTAT
>JAFGGF010000220.1 GCA_016930735.1 Prolixibacteraceae bacterium | reverse complement strand
TAAAAAAATATCCATTAACAAAGGAAGATTTTCGGTTTTTGCCTCACCGTCGTGTACATTTTTTTCCGAAAGTAATTCAATCGGGATAAGGTTATTTAACCAGGGGGCAACAGCATATACAACCTCCTTTAGTGTATCAACATTTTCAAAAACCTTTTCTTTATATCTGAAAGGCTGGGCACCGGAGATCAGTGTATAAAATACAGCAATTAAAATAATTACAGGCTTTTTGACCATAGTCCTTAATAACTTATTATGTAATTAAATTGATTTATCTGCAAGGTAGTTAAAAATCCCTCAAAAGTTCAATCCACTTTAACAGGTATTTTTAACAATATTTATTCAGAAGAAATTAATTTTGGCAAAACATTAATAAAAAATATTTGTAATGAAATATATCCATTACTTCAAAATTGCACTCTTCCTGTTTTTTGTTTCAGGATTTTTTAATTCAAACGGGCAGGATCCCCTGCGCTTTCAATCGGAAATCGATATAATAAAACAGAAGGACTTTGATTCAAATAATCAGAAAAAGGTTGTTGTATTTACAGGGAGTTCCAGCATCAGGATGTGGAAGGATGTCCAGTCTTATTTCCCTGAAATAAATGCAGTTAATACAGGTTTTGGAGGTTCTCACATGAGCGACCTTCTGTATTTCCTTGATGAAACAGTTTTTAAATTTAATCCTGATAAGGTTTTTATTTATGAAGGTGATAATGATATTGCTGCAGATAAAAAACCGGAAGATATTCTTAAAACAACAAAAGAACTGGTTGCCAAAATAAAATCAAAATGCCCCGATACAGAAATTGTTTTTATTTCTCCCAAACCAAGCCTTGCCAGGTGGAACCTGAAAAATGAATATACTGATCTGAATAATCAGCTTGAAAAATTCTGCAAAAATTCAGGACTGGAGTTTGCAGATGTCTGGGATATTATGCTTAATAAAAAGGGAACACCTTTGGAAGATATTTTCATTGAAGACGGGCTTCACATGAATAAAAAGGGATACGATTTATGGGCAAAAATACTACGTAAGTATCTTAAATAATTCTGAACTATATTACCAATAAATAGACACCTGCAGCTATAACTGCTCCCATAATCGGGCCAATAATCGGTATCCAGGCATAATCCCAATCGCTTGAACCTTTTGTTTTAATTGGTACAAGTGCGTGAATTATTCTGGGTCCAAGGTCACGTGCCGGATTGATGGCATAACCGGTCAATCCTCCAAGGCTCATTCCAATAGCTATAACTAACAGGGCTACCGGTAAAGCTCCAACCGAGCCAAGCCCGATTTTTACATTTGTGTGATTATCAGCTGTAAACTCAGGACCTGCAATAAAAAGAACCACAAGGATTAAAACAAAAGTACCAACAACTTCACTTAATACATTCCGGAAAGTATTTTTAATTGCCGGGCAGGTACAGAAAGTACCTTTAACTGCTGCAGCGTCTTCAGTTTTATTGTAATGATCGTGGTATAACATCCAGACTATAAAAGCACCTGCCATTGCTCCCAGTAATTGTGCAACAATAAATAATGGCACATCAGCCCACGGGAATTTCCCGGCAACTGCAAGTCCAATGGAAACAGTTGGATTAATATGTGCACCGCTAAATGGACCGGCAACTACAACTCCAAGGAAAACTCCCAGTCCCCACCCGAAAGTTATTAAAACCCATCCGGTATTATTGGCAAATGTATCTTTCAGACTGTTGTTTGCACATACGCCGACACCCATTAAGATCAGAATTAATGTCCCTAAAAACTCAGCAACTAAAGGATTCATAAGTATTTGTTTAATTAATTAGTCATCATATTTGTTCGTTAAATTCCTGAAAAAAAACCGACTGTTAAAACAATATATTAAATCACTATGATATAGCTTTCTATACTTTGTCTTATGTCTAAAATCTATAAATCTAACGATCTGTTGTTATCAATATCAGTTAAAATATAACCTTTTGCCAGTTCGGAATAATCTTCGACCTGTGATATTTCCCAATCTTCATTATATCCCAGTTCTTTAGCTATTACTTCGGCAACTTTTGGCGCCATTTCAATGCTTGATTTTGCATCGAGCAGTAAAGCCCTGGTTCGGCGTGCCAGAAAATCTTCAACCGACCGTGCCATTTCTTCGCGTACTGCCCAAATTATTTCAGCAACCACATACGGCAATTTTTCATGGATTTTTTCACCTAATCCGGGCTCCTGCCCCATTAAAGCTTTAAGCCGTGGAATATCAGATCCGTAAACATACAGATGCCTGGCATTTTTTAAATTTTTCACATATCCATGAATGGGCATGTTTTTAGTTACACATTCTTTTTCGTCGAGGCCTCCCAGCAAAATTGCTTTATCGATAATGTCTTCACCCATTTTCCGGTAGGTTGTCCATTTTCCACCAATCATTGTTATTAAACCAGATTGAGAGATAACCAGCTTATGGCTCCTTGAAATTTCTTTTGTTTCCTGGTTTTCATCCTGAGGTGCTGCCAAAGGGCGCAATCCGGCAAAAATACTCAGTACATCTTTCCTTTTTGGTTTTTTAGCCAGGTATTTTTTTGCCGTTTTCAGGATAAATTTAATCTCATCTTCCAATGCCCGTGGTTCAATTTCCGGATTAGTTACAGGTGTGTCGGTTGTCCCGACGACAACTTTCCCATGCCAGGGCACAGCAAACAGAACCCGACCGTCAGCAGTTTTCGGGATCATAATAGCTGATTCACTCTGTAAAAACGATTCGTCAAGAATTATGTGTACACCCTGACTCGGAACCACGGCTTTTTTATGCTCTGGTTCATCCATGCGGTTTATCGAATCGACGAAAATTCCGGTTGCATTAACCACTACTTTTGCTTTTACAGAATATGATTTTTTATTTTCTGAATCAAAACACTCAACACCGGAAATTATCCCTTCATCATTTTTCAACAATCCTGTAACTTCACAATAATTCATTACATAACCACCATTATCGGTGATGGTTTGTGCCAGGTTTATTGCCAGGCGTGAATCGTCGAACTGCCCGTCGTGGTAAATTACTCCTCCCCTCAAATCTTCTTCTGCAAGGTTGGGAATAGCTTTCATGGTTTCTTCCTTTGTAATATGAACCGAAGGGCCCAGCCCCAGTTTACCTGCCATCATATCATAAACCTTCAAACCGACAGTATAAAACGGCCCATCGAACCAACCATAATTCGGGATAATAAACTTCAGGTTTTTCACCAGATGCGGGGCATTCTGAAGGAGCAATCCCCTTTCGTGCAGAGCCTCCAGAACAAGGCCAACATCGCCGTTTTTTAAATAGCGGACACCTCCATGAACCAGTTTTGTACTTCGTGATGAAGTCCCTTTGGCAAAATCATATTTTTCCAGTACCAGCGTTTCGTAACCCCGGGAAGCGGCATCAACTCCTGCCCCCAAACCGGTTGCTCCTCCACCTATGATTACAATATCCCAAATCTTGTCAGGATTGTATTCAATTGCCCGAATTGTCTCTGACCGTTTCATTTCATCAATAATTAATCTTTAATCTTTTTTGTCGATCCAGTTTTTTGAACGTTCCACGGCTTTTTTCCATTGTGCCTTATGTATATCAACTTTTTCCCTTTCCATTTCAGGAGTAAAAATCTGGTCTGACTGCCAGATTTTCTGCAGGTCGTCCATTTTCCATAAACCTACTGCCAGGCCAGCAAGGAAAGCAACTCCAAGAGCTGTTGATTCGGCTACTGCTGACCTCACAACCTGAGTCCCCGAAATATTTGCCTGAAACTGAAC
Organism: Prolixibacteraceae bacterium; assembly: GCA_016930735.1. GTDB lineage: Bacteria > Bacteroidota > Bacteroidia > Bacteroidales > Prolixibacteraceae > JABMQB01. The sequence continues at coordinate 1,729 of JAFGGF010000220.1, read as the reverse complement.
CATCAGGTTATTGGCTGTTGCACCGCCATCGACACGAAGTTCAGGGATTTTTTCACCTGAATCGAGTTTCATGGTTTCCAAAACATCATTTACCTGAAAACATATACTTTCCAAGGCAGCCCTGGTAAAATGGGCTTTTGTGGTTCCGCGGGTTATTCCAAAAACTGAACCACGGGCATACGGATCCCAATAAGGAGCCCCAAGCCCTGCCAGAGATGGGACAAACACAACTCCGCCATTATCTTCAACCTGATTGGCAAGAGTTTCGCTTTCAGGAGCCTGTTTAAAAAATTCCATCCCGTCACGAAGCCATTGAATAATGGCGCCTCCCATAAAAACACTTCCTTCGAGGGCATAAACCACTTCATCACCGATTTTCCAGCCGATTGTTGTGAGTAATTTATTTTTCGACTCAATTGCTTTATTTCCGGTATTCATAACCATAAAACAACCGGTTCCGTAAGTACATTTGGTCATCCCTTCACGGGTACACATCTGCCCGAATAATGCTGCCTGCTGGTCACCGGCAATGCCGGCAATCGAAACACCTTTCAATTCTTCAATATCTGTAACCTCTCCGTAAATATCGCTTGAAGCCTTTACATCAGGTAAAAGTGATTCCGGAATTTTAAAAATCTCAAGTAATTCATGGTCCCAATTTAATTCATGGATATTAAACAACATGGTTCGGCTGGCATTGGTAACATCCGTAATATGAAGTTTTCCGTTGGTCAGGTTCCAGATCACCCACGAATCGGTATTGCCAAATGCAAGCTCACCCTTTTCAGCCCGCTCTCTGACTCCTTCCACATTATCAAGTATCCATTTAATTTTAGTTGCTGAAAAATAGGCATCGATCAGCAGTCCTGTTTTTTTTGTGACTGTATCTTCCAAACCTTTTTTAATCAGTTCAGAGCAATAATCCGAAGTACGGCGGTCCTGCCAAACGATCGCATGAAATACAGGTTTCCCGGTTTTCCTGTCCCATATAACTGTTGTTTCACGCTGATTTGTAATTCCTACAGCTGCAATTCCACCTTCCTTTATTTCACTTTTTTTAATAACACCTGAAATGACCAGTTTTGTTTTCCGGTAAATTTCTTCTGCATCGTGTTCCACCCATCCCGGGTTTGGAAAATATTGTTTGTGTTCTTCCGTACTTTGATTTATAAAATCGCCATTTGAATTGAATAAAACCGCTTTTGTAGAAGTTGTACTCTGATCGATAGAGAGAATATATTCACACATAAGTTTGATTAGTTGTTCAGGTTGTTAAGATACAAAAACCAGAAACAGAAAACGAAAATTGGCTTTAGGAAAAAAAATGTTTTTGAATACTTTGCTTTCTATAATTTTTTCAAGACTAATATAAATTGGTTCAACATACAATTTGACTATTTCAATAATGAAGTAGTATGTTTGGTTGAATGGTTTCTTATCTTTGAATGTTATGATCAGATCAATTCCAAAAAAATATATTATTCTTTCTTTGTTAATTTCGGGAGCAATAAGCGTTGTAATACATATTTCGCTGTTGATTCAGTTTTTTTTCGAAGCTGGCCGTGCCCGGCATGATTTTACACTAAAATTTGTTGTTTTTGAGTTACTGGCTACCTTTTTTACCGGTTTAATCATATTCCTGTTAAATTATTCTTTCTATAAACCGTTTAGTTTACATTACAAATTAAAATTCAAAAACATACTTGTATCGCTGGCAGTAACATTTATT
>JAFGGF010000219.1 GCA_016930735.1 Prolixibacteraceae bacterium | reverse complement strand
TCAGAGTTGATTGACAACGGTTCACAAATGTATTATTACAGGAAAGGAGTTTAAGATGGGTAAAAGTAATATTCAGAATAATATCAGAAGGTTAAGGTTTGATGCCAACGAAATGACTCAGCAACAATTAGCCGACGAAGTCGGGGCATCGAGGCAAACAATCGTTGCCATTGAAAAAGGGAACTACTCCCCTTCCCTTGAACTTGCTTTCAAAATAGCTCATGTTTTTAATACAACGCTCGACGGTGTTTTTTCTTATCATCCTGAAACAAATCCTAAAAGCAAATAATTATGAGAGCAGTAATTTGCACAGCATATGGCCCGCCGGAAGTATTAAAACTTGCTGAAATTGATAAACCTGTTCCTAAAAAGAATGAAGTTCTGATAAAGATCAAAACAACTTCAGTTACAGCAAGCGATTGTATTGTCAGAGGATTTAAAATTTCGAAATGGCATCCGATTGGTTTCATAATGGGATTGGTGATCGGATTTAAAAGACCCAGAAATCCTGTACTGGGAATGGTTCTGGCAGGTGAAATTGAAACAGTCGGCAAGGATGTGAAACTATACAAACCCGGCGACCAGGTTGTAGGATGGACCATAAAGTCGGCTTTTAAAACCATGTTGGGAACTTATGCGGAATATAAATGCCTCGATGAAAATAGTATAATGGCCATAAAACCAGCTAATGCAGATTTTAAAGAGGCTGTTGCAATAATTTACGGAGGGCTTTTGGCAGCTCATTTTATCAGGAAAGCAAATCTTCAAAAGCAACAGAAAGTTTTAATTTATGGCGCATCAGGATCAATTGGCACAGCGGCATTGCAATTGGCAAAATATTTTGGTACAACTGTTACAGGAGTTTGTAGCACAAAAAATCTGAAGCTGGTTAAATCTCTTGGCGCCGATAAAGTTGTAGATTATACAAAAGAAAAAGTAAGCGAAATAAACGACAGCTTCGATTTCATTTTTGATGGTGTGGGAAAAAAGAAAGGTTCAGAGTTTAAATCTGAAATTAAAAATTTACTTTCTCCCAATGGGAAATATTTTTCGGTTGACGACAGTGCTCCAAATGCCACGCATGAAAATTTGAATTTATTGATGGAACTTTTAAGCAATGGTCAATTCAAACCTGTTATCGACAGAACCTACCCTTTGGAAGAAATTGTCGAAGCCCACAGGTATGTTGACCAGGGGCATAAAACAGGTGACGTTGTAATTACAATCTGAAATCATCATAAAAGCAATGAAAACAATTAAAAAAGAAACTGTTAAACTAAAAGCCAAACGTACATTTCTTAAAAAAGGAACGTGTTCAAGGACGTTTTTTTATATCCTGAACCGTGAGTTTGGTTATCCGAATGACAATTATGAAACAGCAGTAGATCCATTGGCTGGTGGTATTGTTCAGCAAGGCTACCAGTGCGGAATGCTTTGGGGTGCCGCAATGGCAGTTGGTGCTGAAGCTTACAGAAGATATCCGGATATGGACGAAGCTATTGCCGTTGCTGTATCGGCAACAAGAATCGTTTTGGACTCTTTCAAAAATAAAGCAGGTTCCATCGAATGCGGAGAGATAACCAATACCAATTGGTCAGATAAATACGGCATGTTAAAGTATTTTTTATCCGGCAAAATGGTAGGCTGTTTCAGGCTTGCAGGGAAATGGGCTCCCAATGCTGTTGAGGCTGCAAAAAAAGGTTTGGATAGCAAAGAAATTAAAGTCCCTGAAAAAGCAACAAGCTGTGCTTCGGAGTTAATAAAAAAAATGGGGGGAACCGATGAAGAGGCTGTTATGGCTGCAGGTCTTGCAGGTGGACTGGGACTAAGCGGCAATGGTTGCGGGGCATTGGCTGCAGCCGTTTGGATGAAAACCCTGGATCGTGTCAGAAAAGGAGAATGGAAATATATGGTTGATGACCCATTGCAGGAAAAAATAATAGATAGTTTTTTTAAAATAACTGAATACAAAATGGAGTGTTCGAAAATTACCGGGCAAATGTTTGAAACATTTGAAGAGCATTCAGAGTACATAAAAAACGGCGGATGTAAAAAAATCATAGAAACCTTAGCTCAACAAATAAACAACTAATCAAAATCCAAAAATGAAACCAAAAAAGAACAAACCGATACGCCTTATACCAGGAATTATTATTGCCCTTCTGCTAATTTTAATCAGATTTGTAATGCCTGTGGTTATTCCTAATACCACAGAAATTGGTATAATGCTTAGTTTTCTGGCTTTGCCTGCTGTAATCATTTGGTGGGTATTTTTTAGCCGGGTACCGGTTATTGAAAGATTGACAGCAATAATATTAATGATTGTTACACTTTTTATTTCATCAAATCTTCTCCATGAATCAATTAAAACCGGGATGCAGGGAATGATGTACTTTTTTACTGGCACCACCATTCCTTTGTCTGGCTTTTATTGTCTGGGCTGTTGTAAGCAGAAATTTTAAAATCAAAATCCGGTACCTGACAATGATTTTAACAATTATTATTGCCAGTGGAATCTGGACTCTTTACCGTTCAAACGGAATTACCGGAGAAGCCGGAGTTGATTTAGTATGGCGGTGGTCAGAAACTGCAGAAGAAAAGTTTCTGGAACAATCAGGAAGTAATTATATGACAGTTTCAGAACCAGTATCAACTTATGTTGAATGGCCGGGATTCAGAGGTATAAACCGGGATAGTAAAATTGAAGGAATCCGCATTGGTACAGACTGGGAATCAACACCTCCTGTTGAACTTTGGAGAAAATCCATCGGCCCGGCCTGTTCATCTTTTTCAGTTTGGGGAAATCTGATTTTTACTCAGGAGCAACATGGTGAAGATGAAATAGTATCCTGTTACAATTTACAAACCGGTGAACCGGTGTGGCAACACAGTGATGAAGCACGTTTCTGGGATTCACATGCAGGTGCCGGACCCCGGGGAACACCAACAATCAGCAAAGGACTGATTTACTCCTTGGGAGCAACCGGAATACTTAATGTACTTAATGCAGTTGATGGTGATCAAGTCTGGTCAAACAATGTTGCAGAAGATACAAAAACTGAGTTACCAGGTTGGGGATTTGCAAGCTCACCTTTGGTTTTTAATGATGTTGTTATTGTTGCAGTTTCAGGCACAATCGCAGCTTATAATATTCAATCAGGAAAACTTTTATGGCATTTTGCTCACGAAGGTGATTGTTACACTTCTCCGCATTTAATAAATATTGATGGAATTGAACAGGTATTAATGATGACATCGTGGGGTGCAACAGCTTATTTGCCGGAAACAGGAGAAATACTTTGGCAGCATGAATTAAATGGTGCAAAGGTAATCCAACCTGCAGTTATTGCCAATAGAGAATTGCTGGTTGACCAGGGTGAGAAAAAAGGCCTTTGTAAGATTAAAATACGTAAACAGGAAAATAACTGGGAAGTTGAAGAATTATGGAAAACGAACCGGATGAAACCCGATTTTAACGATTTGATCGTTTATAAAGGTCATGCCTACGGTTTTGATGGTCCGATGTTAACTTGCATCAGTTTGGAAGATGGCAGCAAAAACTGGAGGGGTGGACGATTCAGTGGAGAAATACTCCTTTTCGAAGACCATGACCTGCTTTTGGTATTAACCGAAAAAGGAGATGTGGTACTTGTTGAAGCTAAACCGGATAAATATACTGAATTGGCACAAATTCATGCTGTTGACGGAAAAACATGGAATCATCCGGCTCTTGCAAAAAACATTCTATTAATCAGAAACAGTGAAGAGATGGTGGCCTTAAAATTACCCTCTGATTAAAAAACCAAATTCTTTATTAATGATGAGAATTATTAAATTTATCATCTGAATTCAACTACTTTAAATTATTCTTTATGAGCGAAAAACAACCAGCGCAATCAAATGATTATAATGAATTGATAAAAAAATGGCGGCGAATCCAGCAACCCGGAGAGTTCCATCAGTTATTTAAACAAATGGAAGGAGAATGGAAAGTCAAACTGATTTTTCACGGCGGCGGGCAAAAATGGGAATCGGAATGTATTGCCAAAAATGAAATTTTACACGGAGGAAGATTTTTAATGGAACAGATCGAAGGAGAGATTTATGCACCGGATGAATCTGGCAAAATGCGTCCCGAACCATATTCAGCCACAAGGATTATAGGATACGATAATTATAAAAAAGCCTTTTGCGGAACATTCGTTGAAAACCAGAATTCCTATATTTTAAATTATACCGGAAGGTACCCTCTGAGAGGGAAAACAAACCGGATTGATTTTTATGGATTGCAGGACGAGCCAATGCTGGAGATCAATGATACAATGATGAAATATACCTTAACCATTGAAAAGGAAAACTTTTATAAATGGGAGGTTTATGCGCTTGCTTTAGGTGAAAATTCTATTGCCTTTGAGTTTATATTTATCAGGTAAATTGTAAGTTTTCCGTTAAATTATTTCTTTTTTTATAATCCCATGAATTGGTTTGTTTTTACATCCATTCATTTTATATATTTTAGTATTTAACCTTTTTTCTGACTGATTAATAACTGAGAAAATGGAAAAATATGTTCATGGATATTCCAGGCGTGAAGCTGTACGCCTGATGGACCAGGCTAAAACCCTTGAAGAATTATTTCACTACGATTCAGTATGGCCGAAAGGATCAAAAATACTTGAAACCGGATGTGGAATTGGTGCGCAAACTAAAATTATCGCTCCTAAAAATCCGGATTCTCAGTTTTATTCAATCGATATTTCAAAAGATTCGATTTTAGAAGCTCAAAAATCGATCAATATTCTGGGAATTAAAAATGTTATTTTCCAACAGGCTGATATTTTTAATTTACCTTTTGAAGAAAATTATTTCGACCATATTTTTCTGTGTTTTGTATTGGAGCACCTACCAAACCCTATGGAAGCACTGGCAAAATTAAAACAGGTTCTAAAACCCGGAGGAACAATCATGCTGATTGAAGGGGACCATGGTTCAACCTACTTTCATCCCGACAGTGCCGAAGCTATGGAAGCTGTTAAATGCCTGGTCGAAATACAAAAACAACTGGGTGGTGATGCAAACATCGGACGAAGGCTTTTTCCGATCCTGCAGGAAGCCAAATTTACAAACATCAGTATTTCTCCGCGGATGGTTTATGTCGATGATTCAAAACCAGCTTTAGTAGAGGGATTTACTAAAAATACATTCAGTGCGATGATTGAAGGAATAGCCGAGGAAGCCGTCAGTAAAAACCTCATCAGCAAAAAAAATATGCAAAAAGGAGTTGATGATTTATATCGCTGTGCCGAACCCGGAGGTATTTTCTGCTATACTTTTTTTAAAGGATTCGGAACGAAATAGTTTAATCCTGATTTTTAAATCCTGAAAATTTTGCACCTTTAAATTTAAAATTTCAGAATTTTATGGCAACCGGCAAAAAACCTAAACCTTTTATTATGAAAACACTTCTTACCACTTTCGTTTTTTCTCTCTTTTTTTTGAATGCATTTACCCAATCTAATAGCGATGAGCAAATAATCCGGTCAATCGCCGACAATATTTACAGTAATACAACATGGGATTTTATTGACCGGAGCAATGGACAAATTGTAAAAAGTATTAGTGTTGAAAATTATTCCCCCACCGTTCAAATCAGAAGCCCGTACAATACCTGGAATTATTGGAATGGAGTACTGAATATTGCCATGATCGATTTTTCCGGATTTTTTAACGAGCCAAAATACAAGGAATGGGCACAGAAAAACTATGAGTTTGTATTTGACAATGTTGCTGTTTTCATGGAAAATTACAAACCAACCATGAATAAATGGTCTTATCCGTTTGGTCAAAATATAGTTACACGCGAACTGGACGATTGCGGAGCCATGGGAGGTGGTTTAATCGAAGTTTATAAGGAAATAAAACGTGACGATTACAAAGCATATATCGAAAAAGCTGCCAGTCATATTTTAACCGGCCAGGAAAGGCTGGAAGATGGTACTTTAGTCAGGGGAGGGCCACGGCATTACACAATCTGGGCCGATGACCTTTATATGGGAATTGTCTTCCTGGCACGCATGGGTAACCTTACGGGGGAACAAAAGTATTTCGACCATGCAGCAAAACAGGTATTTAATTTTACAAAATATTGTTACAATCCGAACACCGAATTGTACTACCACGGTTACTACAGCGACCTCAAACAAAACAATGTTGCGCACTGGGGGCGTTGCAATGGCTGGGTTATGCTGGCTCAGGCAGACCTTTTGGAATATTTGCCCGAAGACCATCCACAACGTGAAAAACTGCTTGAAATATTCCTTCAGCAGGTTATTGGGGTTTCCAGATATCAGGATAAAACCGGATTGTGGCATCAGTTAATCAACAAATCAGATTCTTATCTGGAATCTTCCTGTACAGCGATGTTTATTTATTCAATTGCAAAAGCTGTAAATAATGGATGGATCCCGGAAAGTTACGGATTGATAGCCAAAGATGGATGGACCGGATTAAAATCAAAAATCCAGGAAGACGGGCAGGTTCAGGATATTTGCGTTGGAACCGGTATGCAGGATAACCTTCGTTTTTATTATGAAAGGCCAACCCAGTTAAACGACATCCACGGATTGGGTGCTGTGCTGTTAGCCGGAATTGAAATATTAAAGATGAAATAAACCTATCAATTGAGAAAAATAAAACTTTATATTGCAGTCAGCCTGAATGGAAAAATTGCAGCAAAAGATGGAAACGTCGATTGGCTGAATTCTGTTCCTAATCCGGATAAAACCGATTACGGATATGCTGAATTCTGTAAGTCGGTTGATACAACCATCATGGGATTTAATACATATCAGCAATTAATCGATTGGGGAATAGACTGGCCTTATCCTGACAAAAAAAATTATATACTAACCGGAAAAACAAATTTAGAGGACACAGAATTTGTTGAATTTATTACCAACGATCATATTAATTTTATCAAAAACCTGAAAGAAAAAAAAGGGCAGGATATATGGCTTATTGGAGGTGGCCAGACCAATACCTTTTTATTTAATGAAGGTTTAATTGATGAACTGCAGATATTTTTAATGCCAGTTGTAATACCAGATGGAATTGAATTGTTTGAATACTTTCCAAAGGAAACATTGTTAAAACTGTTGGATGTAAAATCTTTTTCTTCGGGCGCAGTTGTATTAAAATACTGTATTGAAAAATAACAGATTGATCTTATTAAAATTCTTAACATTTTATTAACTTGGTTATCATTTAAACAAAAAAATGTATGGAACAATCTACCCGCAAATTTGGAACAGCGCCTGTTTTTTTTACAGCAATTTCAACTATCCTGGGAGCAATCCTCTTTTTACGTTTTGGTTATGCAGTAGGGACCATTGGTTTCTGGGGAGTTGTACTCTTAATTATCCTTGGGCATTTGGTTACTATTCCGACAGCTCTGGCAATTTCAGAAATTGCTACCAACAAACGGGTAGAAGGAGGCGGTGAATATTTTATTATTTCGCGCTCTTTCGGATTAAATATTGGCGCAACCATTGGAATAGCACTGTTTTTATCTCAGGCAATCAGTGTTGCTTTTTACGTAATAGCTTTTACAGAAGCTTTTGAATTTCTTTTTAACTGGATATCCGCAAAATTTGATTTTATACTTCCACGGCAGGCAATCAGTATTCCTGTATTAATCGGGCTTGCAATCCTGATCCTGAAAAAAGGAGCAAACCTGGGTGTTAAAGCTCTTTACATTGTAGTGGCTATTTTGGCGGTTTCCTTAATACTGTTTTTTCTGGGAAGTACAGAACATGCAGAAACTTCGGGATTCGGACTGGGAAATGCAGAGCTTCGGAACCCCCAGGACTTTTTTATTGTATTTGCAATTATTTTCCCGGCATTTACAGGGATGACTGCCGGTGTTGGCCTTTCGGGAGACTTAAAAAAACCTTCCAGGTCGATTCCCCTGGGAACAACTATCGCAACCATTTCAGGCATGATTATTTATTTCTTTGTTGTTTATAAACTGGCTCTCTCAGCTTCCCCCGAAGATTTAACAGAACATCAGCTGATCATGGCAAAAATAGCTATTGGCGGCTCAATTGCGGTTCCGATCGGGCTTGCGGCTTCAACAATTTCCTCAGCATTGGGATCTGTAATGGTTGCTCCTCGCACACTTCAGGCACTGGCTCTTGATAAGGCTTTTCCATCAAGAAAAATAAACCGGTGGCTGGCCAGTTCCAGAAAAAAGGATAATGAACCCGTACATGCTTCCCTTGTAACTTCGGTCATTGCATTTATTTTTGTTGCTGCAGGTAATGTAAATGCAGTTGCTAGCATTATTTCCATGTTTTTTATGGTTACCTATGGTTCACTTTGTTTAATATCGTTCCTGAACCATTTTGGCTCCTCCCCTTCTTACAGGCCTTCGTTTAAATCAAGGTGGTATATTTCTTTAACCGGATTTTTAGTTTCAGTTTGGGTAATGTTTAAAATAAATACCTTGTATGCTTTTTTGGCAATTTTAGCTATTGTACTTCTTTACCTTTTAATCAATCATTATCATAAAGGAAGAAAGGGGCTGGCATCAATTTTTACCAATTCCCTTTTTCAACTGAACAGGAACCTGCAGGTGATGCTCCAAAAGAAAAGCCAGCAAAAAATTTACAAAGAATGGCGTCCAAGTGCAATCTGTATATCAAAAGACTCATTTAAACGGCAGAATGCATTTCAGTTACTAAACTGGATTTCCTATAAATATGGTTTTGGTACCTATCTTCACCGAATAGAAGGATATTATTCCAGGGCAACCTACGAACAGGCAAAAGTTGAACTAAAAAAACTTGTAACCGATTTAAGCTCAGCAGATAACTTTGTTTATATCGATACTATTATTTCACCTTCTTATACTTCAGCAATAGCCCAGGCAATCCAGATTCCCGGTATTTCAGGAATGGAAAACAACATGGTAATTTTTGAATACAGCAAGGATGAACCTTCGACCCTCTCCGAAATTATCGATAATTTCTCCCTGGTTGGTTCGGGTGAATTTGATATTTGTATTTTGGCCAGCAGTACCAGAAAAATAGATTTTAAAAAAGGTATACATGTCTGGATTAAATCAATCGATACTGAAAATGCCAACCTGATGATACTGTTAAGTTTTATTATTTATGGCCATCCTGACTGGAAAAAAGGGCAGATCAAAATTTTTGATTTATGTAAACCTGAAGAGGAAGAAGAAACGAGGTACAGGATGAAAGAATTAGTCAGTTCAGGAAGGCTTCCGATCACAGAAAAAAATATTGAAATTATCATTCAACGAGCCGATATTTCTGCAAAAAAAATAATTAATACCCACTCTCAAAATGCCGGACTCACAATGATTGGCATCAGGGATGAAGCTGTCAAACATGAAAAAGAAAAGGTATTTGAAGGATATCCGGATTTAGGTACAACGTTATTTATTCATTCACATAATCAGAAAGTTATCGAGTAATTTAACTCCGAATTAAATAGGAGATACTTTAAAAATTTGTCAATACCCTACGGGGAAATTTCATTCTATATTTCTGCTGTAATTACAATACTTAAACCGCTTCGCGGTATTTACATACATTTTATTTCCATTGTTTAAAAATTGCCCGCAGGGCATTTAGTATTGTAATAAAATCAACGACTCAATAATATAATACTCCGTAGGAGTTAAACATTTGTTACTTTCTGAATAATTTCCCCGGAAGTTTTTACTTTAAGTATCACCTTTTTTCTGCCATCCGGTAACACTTCTTCTTTTACCAGATAATGGTCTTTATCGTAATCGACAAATGCTGTTAGTGGTTCAACATCTTCCAGCCCATTCCATTCTTTCAATTCAACCGCTTCCCATTTTTTTGTTTTTGCCGATTTATAACATGCATCCATAACGGCATTAACCACATAACCGTCGTAAAAATCTTCAAGAGGTTTTTTATCGTTTTCCATTGCATTAAACATATCGGCAAACATATCGTTGTAACCCAGTTCATGCACTTCATCGCCGACAGGAAAAATCCAGCCCGTTTCGGTTTCCGCTTTTTCAGCAACATACCCTTTTTTACCTGGAGCCGAAAACATTTCAAAACCTGTCCTTAAAAAATTATCCATTCTGATGGAACCATCCACACCAGCAACTTCATCTTTTAATTCCATTCCTCCCCTGAAACACCAACTTACTTCAAACTGACCGATAGCTCCGTTGGCATATCGAACCAGACCAATTGCATGGTCCTCAGCTGCAATGGGTTTAACCTGGGTATCAGCCCAGCAAACCACTTCAACCGGACGAATATTTTTCCCGATAAAACTCCTTCCGATTTCAATGCAATGACAACCCAGGTCAAGAATTGCCCCACCCCCGGAAATATCAGGTGTCCAGAACCAGTCGCTATGAGGTCCGGGATGAGCTTCGCGTGAGCGTACCCACAAAACTTTACCTATGGCTCCGTTTTCAACTGAAGCGTGTGCTTTTAAATGCTTTGGAGTATAAACAAGGTCTTCAAGGTAGCCGTGAAAAACCCCCGTTTCCCTGACCTTTTGCAGAATTTCCCATGCTTCATCGGCATTCCTTGCCAATGGTTTGGTACATAAAACTGCCTTTCCCGCATCGCAGGCTGCAAATATGGCTTCCTTATGCAGATTGTTTGGCAATCCAACAACAACAACATCCACTTCAGGATCATTTATTACCTCTAACATATTTGTTGACCATTTCGCGATATTATAATCTGAAGCAAATTTTTTTACCCGTTCTTCCGACCTTGAAAAAACATTTACAACCTTATCGCGACTTCGCAAACCATGTAACGACATAGTATAGAAAGTACCAATAAGACCGGTTCCAAGCATGGCAATTTTTTTCATCTTATTAAAATTGAATGTTTCTAATGTATGAGATGGAACTCGTCCCAAACATCCCGGACTCGTTTCATTCGTTTAAAATTTAGTTCAGTTTTAAAATTAATTGATTTATCTTCGAATTTCAATTCTGAAATTAAAAAACATGCGTATTAAGGCAATCTTTTTTTTGATCGGATTAACCCTGCTTTTTTCGTGCAACAGAAAAGGTTCATACGTTACAAATGATGGCCAGGTTTACGGAACCTTTTATCATATTGTTTATCAATCCCCCGGTTCAAAGGACCTGCATACGGGAATTAAAGAAAAGTTTGATGAATATACCATGTCCTTTTCAACTTTCGAAAAAGAATCGGTTATTTCAAAAATAAACAATAATGAACCTGTTATCCCTGATTCCTATTTTGTAAACTGTTTTATCAGGGCTGAAGAAATATCAGAAATTACTGATGGTGCTTTTGATATTACTGTTGCCCCGATGGTAAATGCGTGGGGATTTGGATTTAAAAATAAAGAAAATATATCGGACGAACTGATCGACAGCCTGAAATCCATTACAGGATTCCGAAAGGTCAGGCATATGAATGGATATATTGTCAAGGATAATCCCAATACGATGCTGGATATGAGCGCCATAGCCAAAGGATATACCTGTGACCTGATTGGTGATTTCCTGGCTGAAAAAGGTTGTGACAATTATATGGTTGAAATCGGTGGAGAAGTAGTGGCAAGGGGTGTTAATGCAAAAGGGCAGGTATGGTCGATCGGGATAACAGAACCAATCGATGATAATTTATTTGGCAGCAGCGAACTAAATGCGATAGTCAGGTTACCCGACAAAGCCCTTGCAACTTCAGGGAATTACCGGAATTTTTATATCGAAGACGGTGTTAAATATGCACACACAATCGATCCAAAAACAGGATATCCGGTTCAGCATAGCCTGCTTAGCGCAACAGTAATGGCTGATGATTGTGCTACAGCCGATGCTTTTGCAACAGCTTTTATGGTAATGGGGCTGGAAAAAGGCATTGAATTATCGAAGCAAATCCCCGAAATTGAAGTTTATTTTATTTATGCCGATGAATCGGGGAAAAACCAGGTTTATTATTCCAAAAAATTTAAAAGGATACTGACCAATTAATCCTTTGTTTTTTGATCAGGGGCAAATGAAAGGCTTTTATAATTTACTTTTTTCCAGGCTTTTCGTTGCTCTATTTTATCCTGAGTTTGTGAACAGTAAATTCCATTTCGTTTTAAATATTTATTTCCACTGACATGTGTGTTCGGGAACTTCCCCCCTTTTATCAAAATCAGCCGGATTGCCATCCCAAGGAATGCAATTCCTACCAATCCTACTGCCAGCAATAATAATTTTAAAAATTCCATAATGCCCCCTTTTTCAATGTGCAAAAATACACTAATTTCTTTGTATAAATCAAATCTTTACAAAATAAACAGGTTTGTCGTCGAATTGTTGATGTTGGCCTAAAAGCTTTTCAAATTCAGATTATTCTGAATAGATTTCTGTAATATTATTAACACAATCAAAACTTATGAGTCATGGAAAATCAAATTAACATTGTAGCTACAATCAGAATTATTTTCAGCGTTATCGGATTTCTGATTGGTATTATCGGATTTGTTGTTTTACAGATAATCGGTGGAATTTCAGGCGATCATGATGCCCATTTTGTACTTTCAATAATCGGGACAGTGGCACTTATTTTCTTCGTTGTATTAAGTATTCCGGGATTTCTTGCCGGACTGGGATTATTAAAAAGAAAGGAATGGGCACGTATTTTAACCATCATTATTTCAGTACTTGATTTGTTCAATTTCCCCATCGGAACGGCAGTGGGTACATATAGCCTTGTTGTTTTAACTAACAGCGATGTAACGCGGGCTTTTAAGCAAAAACAGAGTTAAATATTATTAAATGAATGACATAAACCACATTTCAGAACTTAAAGAAAAAATAAACAGAAAAAAGCAGGCTGAAGCTTTACTTGCCAAAACAAAAGAATTACTGCAAGAGGAGCAAAAAAACCTCGATCAGCAAAAAATATTAGTTAAAAAAGAATATGAAGATGTCCTCCGTTTGGAAGGCAACAGCCTTTCTTCAGTTTTTTATTCTTTCCTTGGCAATAAAGTTGAAAAACTGGATAAGGAAAGGCAGGAATATTTATCGGCAAAATTAAAATACGAAGGGAATAAAGATACAATAAACAGGCTTGAGGAAGATATCCGTAAACAGGAAAAACTGCTTCTGGAACTGGGAAATCCTGAAGAAGAATATAAAAGCCTGATCCAGGATAAAAAAGTAACACTAGTAGCTCAGAACGACCAAGAATATTTAAGTATTTCCACAAAAATGGAAAATTCATATTCCATGCTGATCGAAATTGAAGAAGCAGTTTCAGCAGGTGAAAAAGCATATCATGGCATTAACAAAACAATCAGTTACATGAGTAAAGCCAAAGGCTGGGGAACTTTTGATGTTCTTGGCGGAGGAATGATTGCAACTGCAGTAAAACATTCGCATATTGACCAGGCAAAATCAGAAATCCAACAGGTGCAATACCTTTTGAAAAGATTTGTCCACGAACTTAAGGATGTGAAAATGAATATGGATCAGGAAATGGTTGCCGATTTTGGTGGCTTTAACAAGGTTGCCGATTTCTTTTTTGATAACCTGATTTTTGACTGGGTGGTTCAGAGCCGGATCCATAAGACTCTGGACAACCTGAATGCAGCAAAAATCAAAATTGGCAGGACACTTGCTTTTCTGAAAAAGAAATCTGAAACCATCAAAAAAGAATATAATACGCTAAAAACCGACCTTGCAAATTATATTGAGAATTCATAGAAAGTTAAAAATAATTGTATTAAACTTTTAGAACAAACAAAACAGGCTCAACCAATTATCGCCGATTTTATCAGTGCTCAACTGTAAAATCCGTACTCTCAGTGTTTCATATTATAAATAATATAACATCCCTTAACTCAGATTCACATGAATCATTAATTTTATGTTTCATTTCTGAAATTACTGGATTGAATTAAGATGAAAAAAATCGAAATAATAGTTAGCGGCAGGGTTCAGGGAGTCGGATTCCGTTACTTTGTAACAAATAAGGCCCGTGAAAACAATATTTCAGGATGGGTAAGAAATACCAGGGATGGAAGTGTTGAGATTTGCGCCGAAGGTGAAATAAC
>JAFGGF010000218.1 GCA_016930735.1 Prolixibacteraceae bacterium | reverse complement strand
AGTTATTAATAAAAGCAGGGATGTTTATTGATGTCTGATTAATATTTGTAATTTCTGTGTAATTTTACTTGACTTTTAACGGTAAGTTGTGTATATAACCAGGGATTCATATTGTGCAACTTTTTTTATTAATTAATATTTATGATTTTTGAACCTTAAAAAAGGTTTTTATTAACAAACCATTAAATAAATAACTTGTTTTAAAATAAAGGTTTAATATAGGATGACAGAGAATTTTAACATACTTGTTAATAAGCTTAATAAGTTTAGGAGGAAGTATTATTTATTTAAGCTCGTAAAAGGATTACTTATTACCTTTCTTATCAGCATTTTGTCATTTACTGTTGTTTCTGTTATTGAATATTTTGCTTATTTGCCATCTCTTGCCCGGACATTCATAATTTATGCAGGAATAGTGATGTTATCCTTACTTGTTTTACAATTTATTTTGTTTCCCTTATTTCAGCTTTTCAGGATAATAAAACAATTAAGTAATGAAAACCTGAATAAAATAATAGTAAAACATTTTCCTGATATAAAAGACAAGCTTCTTAATATACTTGAACTATCAAGACTGGACGATAAAAATTATTCATCTGAAATTGTTTTAGCCAGCATCGACCAGAAAATAAAGGAAATCAGAATTTTTAATTTTCAGAGGGCGATTGATTTTAAACAACTCAGGTTTATATTTATATATTTACTGGTAAGCCTTGGCATTATATCAGGTATTATAATTTTTGACAAACCGGTAATAACAGAATCAAATTACCGGATGAAAAATTATAATCAGGATTTCAGTAAACCTGCCCCTTTTGTTTTTACCCTTCAGAATGAGAATCTGGTTGTTAATAAAGGCGATGAGTATGTTATCCAGCTGGAATGTGAAGGTGAAAGCCTTCCTCAACTGGTTTATATTAACATTGAAGGGAATAATTTTATAATGAAAAAGAAAGATAATATTCACTTCGAGTACAGGATAGAATCAGTTGTAAACAGTTTTCAGTTTTATTTTACCGACTTAAAATATGTTTCTGATTATTATAATTTAAAAACATTACCAAAACCTGGGGTTTCAGATTTTGAAGCAGAGATGAATCCGCCAGGTTATACGATGATTGGAAAAAGCAGTGTAAAAAATGTAGGCGACCTGCAAATTGCTGAAGGAACTGAAGTGAATTGGAAATTTACATGTATCGATACAGATTCACTTTATATTCAGTTTAATAATAAGGAAAAATTTTTTTCGGAAAGAGAAGGGCAGGTATTTAATATTAAAAGGAAAATATTTGAAAATTCCGAATACAGGATATTTATAAAAAATGCTTATCAGCCATATAATGAAGTGCTTTCTTATTCAATTTCTGTTATTCCCGACCTTTTTCCTGAAATTAAAGTTGTCCAGAACAGAGATTCTTCAGAATATTCCCGTTTCTATTTTATGGGTGAAATAGCCGATGATTATGGTTTTTCCCGGCTCGATTTTCACATTAATGCAAATGAAAAGGATAGTATTTTTCCGCTCGATGTTGTAAGGAATCTTGTAAATCAGGAATTTTTTTATACAATTGATTTTAAGTCATTTGATTTCGAATCAGATGAAATAAGTTATTATTTTTCTGTAACCGATAATGATGGAATAAACGGACCCAAAACTACTACTTCAGGTAGCTACATTTTTGTTATTCCTACTGAAGATGAAATTGAAAAATATGATAAAGAGCAGTTTGCTGAAATAGAAGATATGGTGGAAGAAAGCCGCCAGTTAGCCGATGAAATAAGAGAAGGATTAAAAGAACTGCAAATAAAAAGCATGGATCCTAAAATTTCGGATTGGGAAAAATCACAATTGGTGAACGATATAGTTAATAAAAAAGATGCCCTTGAGGAGTTGTTTGAACAGGTTAAAGAACAAAATGAGGATCTGAATAATTTTATGAATTCATTTACTGAGGAAGACGATGAATTATTAAAAAAACAGGAGCAGATAGAAGAGTTGCTGGAAGAAGTATTCAGCGATGAGCTAAAAGAACTGATGGAGGAATTTGAAAAACTTGCTGAGGAGTTTAACGAAAATAAATTGAATAATATATCAAAGCAACTTGACATGTCGATGGAAGAACTTTCTGAGCAAATGGACAGGAACCTCGAAATGCTCAGAAAAATGAAGCTGGAACAAAATCTCCAGAAAATTATAGAAAGAATGTATCAACTTGGTACAGACGAAGAAAAACTTTCGGAGGAAGTTGCTGAAGACCAGAAATACAATGAAATTCTGGAGAAAGACCAAAAAAACAAGGATGAATTGGAAAAAATTCAGGAAGAGCTACATGATGCCCTAGAAATGAATAAAAAGCTGGAAGAACCTCTTGAATTCGATGACTTTGAACCGGAATTTGATTACATAAAAGAAAGTTTTGAATTAAACAAAGAAAACCTCGAGAAAAAGAGAAGAAGCAAGTCTTCTCAAAGTATTAAAGAAACCTCGGAACAAATTAATAACCTGGCTTTTAATATGGATCAGCTGTTGCAATCGCTGATGATGAAACAAAAATTTGAAAACATTGAAAATCTGCGGCAGATTTTAAGTAACCTGATTTATTTTTCTTTTTCAGAGGAAGATGTTATGGCACAGTTGACAGGGATTGATTTGGAAGATCCTCTTTTAAATTCATTAAAGAGGAAACAAAAAAATCTGGAAGATCAAAGTGTTGTTATAAAAGATTCTTTGCGGGCTTTGGCAAACCGTGCTCCCGAAATATCAAATATGATAAGCAAGGAGTTATTACTAATACAAATACATTTATTGAAAGCACAGGATAATCTGGAAGAAGGATTATTACCTGCTTCACAGGTTAGCCAGCAATTTATTTTAACATCGGTAAATAACCTGGCTTTAATGTTAAATGAAGCTTTGGATATATTGGAAAAACAAATGGCGAATAGCATGCCAGGAAATCAAAGCTGTGAAAATCCGGGAAATAATCCGGGGAATAAAAATATGAGCCAGATGCAACAATCCGCTGAAAGCATAAAGCAGCAGTTGCAAAAGCTGATTGAGGAAATGAAAAACGGGAATGGTCAAAATATGAGCCGGATGCTTGGTGAAACATTAATGCAGCACGAAATGATGCAAAACAAGCTGAGAGATTTAATGAATAATGGAAGCGTTGGCAGCAGTGCAAGAGAAATGCTGAAAAATATAGATAAAATGCTGGAAGAAAGCAGGCAGGAGATTATAAATAAAAGTGTTTCTGAAAAAACTTTAATCAGGCAAAATCAGATTATGACAAGATTACTGGAAGCTGAAAAGGCCGAAATGGAAAGAGATATCGATAATAAACGTGAATCGGAAACTGCCGATGAGGATTTTTACAGCAACCCGGTAAAATATTTCGAGTATAACAGGAAAACGGAAAACAGCCTTGAAAACATGGAACAGAATATTTTCAAATTGAATAGTTTTTATAATAAAAAGTATAAAAAGTATTTAAATTCAATGAATGAACAAGGTACGTTCCAATAATGAGTTGATTATTTATTCTGAAATCGGACATTTGGAGAAAATTAAATCCTATCTGCAAAATATTGTAGGTAAGATGCAGATTAAAGAATCGGCATTCAACAGAATTTTATTATGTGTTTCTGAAGCTGTTACAAATGCAATTATACACGGGAATAGAAATAATGAAAACAAGTCTGTTAAAATTGAAAGTACCCTAAACGATAGCACTTTAAGTATTACAATTAGCGATGAGGGTAGAGGATTTGATTATACAGGGATCCCTGATCCGACTAAATTGGAGAATTTAAAAAAAGAAAAAGGGAGAGGGCTGTTTATTATAAACTTCTATTCAAAAGAAATTTATTTTTTTAATAATGGCAGTACTATCAATATAAAATTCGATTTGAGTGAAAATACGATTCTATAATGAAGATACACCTGAATTCAAGCTGGATTTTAATCAGGTTCAATATTTTTTAGCCGATCTGATCCGGTCGGAGAATAAAAAGCCTGATGAGATTTCTGTTATATTCTGTTCTGATGAATATCTTCTTGATATAAACAGAAAATACCTGAAACACGATTATTTTACAGATATTGTTACTTTTGATTATTGTGAAAAGGATAAAATCTCAGGCGATATTTTTATAAGTATCGATAGAGTGGAAGAGAATGCCAGAGAATACAGAGTTGATTTTTATAATGAATTATACAGAGTAATTTTTCATGGTGTTTTACATTTAACAGGTTATAACGATCAATCTGATTTTGAAAAAAGAGAAATGAGGGAGAAAGAAGATTTTTATCTGAATAGATTTTTTAAATTTTAAAAGTTAGAATGTTACCGGAATATGATGTAATTGTTGTCGGAGGCGGGCATGCAGGTTGTGAGGCAGCTGCTGCAGCTGCTAATCTTGGCTCAAATACATTGCTGATAACAATGGATATGGGAAAATATGCACAAATGTCGTGTAATCCTGCCATGGGAGGAATTGCCAAAGGACAGATTGTGAGGGAAATAGATGCACTTGGAGGTTATGCAGGAATTATTACAGATAAGACAACCATTCAGTTTCGGTTATTAAACAGGTCAAAGGGTCCGGCCATGTGGAGTCCACGGGCGCAATCAGATCGTATGAAGTTTTCGGAGCTTTGGAGGAATACGCTTGAAAGCATTGAAAAGTTGGATCTTTGGCAGGATGCAGTTGTTGGTCTATTGATTAAAGGAAAAAAAGTAAATGGTGTTAAAACCCGCCTTGGAATTGAATTCAAATCAAAAACTGTAATCCTTACAAATGGTACCTTTTTAAATGGATTAATCCATGTAGGAAAAAGCCAGATAAAAGGCGGAAGAATGGGTGAAGCTGCTTCCTACTCTATTTCAGAACAATTGGCAGAAATTGGATTTAAAACAGGTCGTTTAAAAACGGGTACTCCTGTAAGAATTGACGGGCGAACCATTGATTTTTCAAAAATGCAGGAACAGAAAGGAGAAGATGAACATTATAAATTTTCATACCTTCCTTCTGCCAAACGAGAATTAAAACAACGTTCCTGTTGGATAACTCATACAAATCCGGATGTTCATCAATTACTTGAAACAGGTTTTGAATTTTCACCCATGTTTGATGGTACAATTCAAAGTACAGGACCCCGGTATTGCCCAAGTATCGAATCGAAGCTAAAAACATTTGCCGAAAAAGAACAACATCAGTTATTTCTTGAGCCTGAAGGTGAAACAACAATTGAATATTATTTGAATGGATTTTCATCTTCATTGCCGTGGGATGTTCAGTATAAAGCCCTTCATGCAATTCCGGGTTTGGAAAATGCCAAAATTTTCAGGCCTGGTTATGCTATTGAATATGATTACTTCGATCCGACTCAATTATTTCCAACACTGGAGACAAAATTGGTAACAAATTTATATTTTGCCGGACAGATAAATGGAACCACCGGTTATGAGGAAGCAGGAGCGCAAGGAATAATTGCCGGGATTAATGCTCATCTGAAAGCACAGGAAATAAAAGAGGAATTTATCCTTAACAGGGACGAGGCATATATTGGTGTTCTGATAGACGACTTAATCACAAAAGGTATTGATGAACCATACAGAATGTTTACCAGCAGGGCGGAATACCGGATTTTATTAAGACAGGACAATGCAGATGAAAGGTTAACTGAAAAATCACATAAAATAGGACTTGCTTCTCCAGAACGATTAAAATTATTAAACGAAAAAATTCATCACAGAGAAACAATTATTGAATGGATTTCAAATTTTAGTATTAAGCCAACGTTTGTAAATCAGATACTTACAAAGAAAGGAACACCGGAATTAAAACAGGGAGTTAAATTGAAAGAGGTAATTTTACGCCCTCAGATTTCAATATTTGATTTAATAGAAGATATTACCCCGTTACAAAGGCTTCTGAAAAAGGTTCCCGAGGACAGGAAGAATGAAATTGTTGAGGCAGCTGAAATTCTAATTAAATATTCAGGTTATATTGAACGGGAAAAAATACTGGCAGATAAAATGGGAAGGCTGGATGAAGTGGTTATAGAAAATAAATTTAATTATGATAAATTAAAATCTGTTTCTACAGAAGGTCGTCAGAAATTGAAAAGAATAAATCCCAGAACCATTGGTCAGGCCAAAAGAATTTCAGGAGTTTCACCTGCTGATATAAATGTTCTTTTAATTATGCTTGGAAAATAATGTTCCACGTGGAACAAAACAACATACTATGGATTTAAAAAAATATTTGAGAGAAGTGCCTGATTACCCGAAGCCGGGTATTAATTTTATTGACATAACAACCTTATTGAAAAAACCGGAAGCACTTATTTATACTGTTAATAATATTTGTGAGTTTGCCAAATACAAAAACATTACAAAAATTGTTTCTCTGGAGTCAAGGGGATTTATAATTGGAGGTGCTGTTGCCTATAAAATCAATGCCGGCTTTGTACCCATAAGGAAAAAAGGAAAACTTCCGGCAGAAACTGTTGCTGAAAAATATGAACTTGAATATGGAACAGATACAATTGAAATGCACTCCGATGCTCTATCTGAAGACGATGTTGTGATGATCCATGATGATTTACTCGCAACAGGAGGCACTGCGCTGGCAGCGCTAAACCTTGTGAAAAAAATGAATGTAAAAAAAATATACCTGAGCTTTATTATTGATCTTGCATTTTTAGACACTCCGAATAAAAAGATTTTATCTGAATACGAAACACACGTCTTGGTAACCTATAATTGACAATCATTTCTTGAAATATCCGGTAAGAAATAAAACCATTGATTATTTGAAATCCGTAATTTCTGTAATGCCGGACCAACCTGGAATTTATCAGTATTTTGATTCTTCCGGAAAAATAATTTATATAGGGAAAGCAAAAAATCTGAAAAAAAGGGTTTCCTCATATTTTACAAAGAAACAGGAACAAAGAAAAACTGCACTGCTTGTTAGAAATATTACGGATATTAAATATATGGTTGTTGATTCTGAAGAAGATGCGCTGTTACTGGAAAACAACCTGATTAAAAAATATCAGCCACGTTATAATATAAGACTTAAAGACGATAAGACCTATCCATGGATTTGTATAAAAAACGAGAGGTTTCCCCGCGTGTTTAAAACAAGAAATGTGATCCGTGACGGATCGCGATATTTCGGACCATATACTTCTTATGTAACAGCAAACACCCTGTTGGAATTATTCCGATCGATCTATAAATTGAGGAATTGCAACTATCTGCTAACCGAAGAAAATGTAAACAAGGGGAAATATAAACTTTGCCTGGAGTTTCATATCGGAAATTGCAAGGGACCATGTGAAAACCTGATTAGCGAAGAAACCTATAATAAAAACATTGATGAAATTGCAGATATTTTAAAAGGAAATATTACAGGAGTAATTAAACAATTAAAAGCATTGATGCTTGAATATTCAAATGATTATAAATTTGAAGAAGCCCAAAACATTAAAGAAAAACTGATTTCACTCGAAAAATACCAGAGCAGGTCAACGGTTGTGAGTCCCAAGATAACCGATGTAGATGTTTTTTCAATTGATGAAAATGAAAAATATGCCTTTGTAAATTATCTGAAAGTTATTAAAGGAGCAATTGTACAAACCCATACACTGGAGATCAAAAAAAATCTGGACGAAAGCAAGCCTGATATTTTACTGATGGCAATAATAGAAATCAGGCAAAAAATATTCAGCAACGCAACCGAAATTATAGTCCCATTCAGAATAAAAACCAGCCTGAATAACATACGCTTTCATATCCCTCTGCGGGGTGATAAAAAACAATTGTTGGATTTATCATTACGTAATGCCAAATACTATCGCCTTGAAAAAGAAAAACAGGTTGTATTAGGCAATCCTGATTTGAGAATAAACAGAATTTTAGAAACAATAAAAAAGGATTTGCAATTAAATGAATTACCAAGGAGAATAGAATGCTTTGATAACAGCAATTTGCAAGGCTCAAATCCGGTTGCCTCGTGTGTTGTATTTATTAATACGAAACCGGCTAAAAAGGAATACCGGCATTTTAATATAAAAACAGTAACCGGCGCAAACGATTTTGCTTCTATGGAAGAAATTGTATTCAGAAGGTACAGGCGCTTAACAGAAGAGCAGAAACCATTACCACAACTGATTATCATTGATGGGGGAAAAGGACAACTTTCATTTGCAGTTAAAGCTCTTGAAAAATTGAATTTGCGGGGAAAAATTACCATTGTCGGAATTGCAAAAAAACTGGAAGAACTGTTTTTCCCTGATGATGAAATACCGATTTATCTGGATAAAAATTCAGAATCTCTAAAAATAATTCAGCAACTAAGAAATGAGGCACATCGCTTTGGAATTTCCTTTCACAGAGATAAACGTTCGAAAAGTTTTATTTCCTCGGAACTGGAAGATATTGCTGGAATCGGACCGCAAACAATACAGTTATTGCTGAAAAAATATAAATCGGTAAAAGCAATAAGATTATTGGGAAAAGAAGAATTAATTGCAGAAATAGGATTATCAAAAGCTACCAAAATTTATAACTATTTTCTGAGTCAGAAAAATTGAAAAACAAAAGGATTTTATTAGGGATGAGTGGTGGAGTTGACAGTTCCGTTGCTGCGGTATTGTTAAAAGATCAAGGCTATGATGTAGTTGGCTGTACCTTTCAATTTGTCAATAATTCACTATCTGAAAGAGATATTTCACAGGTTAAAGATTTAGTTCGAAAGCTTCAAATAAAACATTGTTTTATTGATTTAACGAAAGAATTTGAAACGGAGGTAATTTCATATTTTATTAATGGATATCAGTCAGGTCAAACACCATTTCCATGTGCCGTGTGCAATCCCATGGTAAAATGGAAAAATCTGATAAGACAGGCAGACAATTATGAATGTAATTATGTTTCAACCGGCCATTATGTTATAAATACATTATATAAAAACAACAATTATATTTTTAAGGGTGTCGATCCGGAAAAAGACCAATCTTTTTTTTTGTGGGGACTGAATAGTGAAATATTAAAACGTTCGCTTTTCCCCTTGGGGAAATTAATGAAATACGAGGTTAGAGACATCGCTGAAAAAAATGGTTTTAAAAAGCTTTCACAAAAGAAAGACAGCCTTGGTATTTGCTTTTTACACGATAAAAACTACCGATCATTTATGTCTGATAAAATCAGGATTTCTTCAGGTAACTTCGTTGATTCTGAAGGAAATATTCTGGGAAAACATTCCGGTTATATAAACTATACAATTGGACAGCGGCGAGGACTGGGGATTAATTTTAACACACCTCTGTTTGTTTCTGAAATACGCCCTCAGACAAATGAAGTTGTTTTATCCGATTTTAAAGAATTATTTAAAAATCAAATGATTGTTGTTAATTATTTTTTTGTAAAACCTGAAGAAATCAGCCCGGAGAAAATCCTGAATGTAAGGATTCGTTATCGTAATCAAAATACGCCATGTACAATTGAAATCGTTAACTACAGTGAGTTGAAAGTAGAATTATTAAAACCGCTTGAATCAATTGCTCCCGGACAAACGGCTGTTTTTTATGATAATGACAGAGTTTTGGGAGGTGGTTATATTAAAAGTGCAGTTTAGAAAGCAGGCCTGTATTTTTCATCACCTTCAAGTAATCCAAGGTAACTGATGTAACGGCTTTCGGCAACAATTTTATTCTTTACGCCTTCTTTAACTGCACAGCCCGGCTCATGAGTATGTGTGCAGTTATTGTATTGACAATCAGAAGATAATCTGAATATTTCAGGGAAATAATGAGAAATTTCCCAGGCTTCCATATTTAACATCCCATATGCCTTAATTCCCGGAGTATCAATTATATAACCACCAAAGTCAAGAGGGAACATTTCTGAATAAGAAGTTGTATGCTTTCCGGTTTTATGTGAATCGGAAATTTCCATTGTTTTCAACATTAAACCAGGTTGCATCAGGTTAATTAATGTTGACTTCCCTACCCCACTATGTCCGCTGAATAAGCTGACTTTATCTTTCATAAGGTTCATTAAATCTTCGATCCCGGTTTTAGTTACAGATGAAGTTTCAAGGCATTTATATCCAATGTTAGTATAGGTTGAGATTAACTGGTCAAGCAGTAATTTTTCATATGGGTTTAAAAGATCTGTTTTATTAAAAAGAATGATTGCTGGAATGCTGTATGCTTCTGCAGAGGCAAGGAAGCGGTCAATAAATGTAGTTGTAGTAACCGGAAAATTCAGCGTTGCTATTAAAAAAACCTGATCGATGTTGGCTGCAATAATATGAGATAGCCTGGAAAGGTTTTGAGAACGCCTTACGATGTAATTTTTACGATCTCTGATATCAGTTATTATTCCCAGCATCTGTCCCTTTGCACCCGTTTTATTTTCGAGAATCTGATATTCAACCCAGTCTCCAACGGCAACAGGATTTGTGCTTTTAATCCCTTTGGTTCTGAAATTACCTTTAATTTTACAAACAATTATTTGGTTGTTTTCACTTTTTACAGTAAACCAACTACCTGTAGATTTTATTACAACTCCTTCTTTCAAACCAGTTTTTTTCAAAAGTATAAAAATAGAATGAATTTATCAGGGACCGGTAAATTATAAACAATTGTTGTAAATCAGTAGATTACTCCCACTCCAGAATTATTTTTCCGCAATTACCTTCTTCCATAATGTCAAAAGCTTTTTGAAAATCGGTATAATGAAAACGATGGGTAATTACAGGTGATACATCAAGCCCTGAAAGCAACATCATTTCCATCTGGTACCATGTTTCATACATTTCGCGGCCATAAATCCCTTTTAGCGTCAGTCCTTTAAAAATGAGCTTACTCCAGTTGATCTGTGTTGATTGAGGAAGTAGTCCGAGAAGGCTGATTTTTCCGCCGTTGTACATCAGGTTAACCATATCGTTAAAGGCAATTTGTGAACCGGAACATTCAAGGCCGATATCGAAACCGGCTACCATGCCAAGGCTTCCCATGGCATCTTTTATGCTTTCTTTGGCTGGGTCTATAACCTTGGTTGCACCCAGTTTTCTTGCCAAATCCCTCCGATACTTACTAAGATCGGTGCCAACAATATTTCTGGCTCCGGCAAATTTGCAGATTGCGCCTGCCATCGCACCAATTGGTCCACCAATCCCCGTAATTAAAACATCTTCACCAATCAGCGGAAATGATAAAGCAGTATGAGTGGCATTTCCTAAAGGATCCATTATAGACATGATTTCGTCGGGGATCCTTGGATCAACGTGGAGGACATTTTTATCGGGAACAGAAATATATTCGGCAAATCCACCATCACGGTTAACACCGATTCCAACAGTATGGTCACATATATGTTGCCTTCCCCTTCTGCAATTCCGGCAGAAACCACAGGAAATATGGCCTTCAACCGTTACCCTTTCTCCTATAGAAACCCGACTCACTTCTTCTCCAACTTCAACTACAGT
>JAFGGF010000217.1 GCA_016930735.1 Prolixibacteraceae bacterium | reverse complement strand
TTCATTTTTGCATGAAATAATATTGGAAAGCCTTAATGCTTTTTGCCCGAGAATTTCGGTTTCTTTCCGCGGGATCAGGGCACGTTCATCAACCTTCATTTCAATACCCATAAAATTCTGACGCCCTGTAATATGAGCCAAAGGTATATTCTTCAACCTTTTTTCTATCAGGCTGTTCAGCAGATTCACCTGGTCATTATTCAGTTTCGGAAGTGGCAGGAAAGATGCTTCCTGTGCTGACTTCGGATTACCGCTGGCTAAGTACCACAGTGCTTTTAGTGTGGAATCCAGGTTTTCTTCCGGTTTATCTTCAGGAAATTGGAATTTTGAACCCAATCCGGTTTTTACATGTGTGAAATAATCTTCCTGAGTCATAGTTGGTAGTTTTTTTTTAATTCTTTTTTATCGATTTTTCCGTTTGGACTTTTAGGCATTTCATCCACAAAAACAATTTTTTGCGGAATCATAAAAACTTCAAGGTTATTTGCACAAACCTTTTTTATTTCATTTTCATCAGTATCTGAATGATTAAATTTAGTTACAAAAGCAACGATTGATTCTCCCTGTATTTCATCCTTAACGCCGACAACTGCAACCTCTTTTACACCTTTGGTTTTGTAAATTGCATTTTCAACCTCGATCGGGCTAACTTTTTCGCCCCTGGTTTTAATAATGTCGTCGTTTCGTCCGAGGAAATACAAAAAACCTTCATCATCCATTTTAAACCAGTCGTTGGTGCAAAGAACCTTTTCACCAGGAACCAAACCTGGTTTTAACATTTCATTTGATAAATCTTCGGCATTCCAGTAACCGGGCATAACATGTGGTCCCCTGACATGCAGGATTCCGGGTTGGCCGTTGGCAACTTTTTCTCCTTCGGGTGAAAGCAAAAACACTTCAGTGCCGGGTATGGCTTTCCCTACCGAGGATGGTTTTTTGTCAATCAATTCCGGTTCGAGGTAACATACTCTTTTGCATTCAGTTAAACCGTACATTTTAAAAATCAATGTATTTGGGAACATCTTTTTTAAACCGGGAATAATTTCAGCCGATAATGCAGCAGCTGTATTGGTAATTTTCCTGATTGACGGAAATGTTTTTTCTTCTTCGTTTGAAGCAGAAAGCATCATAGCATAAATAGTTGGAACCCCTGGAAAAACAGTAGGTTTATACTGTTCAATGCGTTGATAAACTGTAGCCGGGAATGTAAATGATTTTTCAATAATTAATGTAGCTCCCAATGTCACCGACATCAGTAACTGGTATAATCCATAATCAAAAGCCAGAGGAAGAACCAGCAAAATCCTTTCATCTTCGGTTAAACGTAAATATTGTATGAGGCTCCATGACGCAAATACCATCGATTGGTGGGTTTGCATAACTCCCTTTGGAAAGCCTGTACTTCCAGAGGTGTAAATTAATGCAGCCAAATCGTTAGGAATAACAACTGGCAATGTTTCATTTTTTATATTATCTGAGACCCGGTTGAATTCTGAAATTTTATAAGATGCTTCAACCGGCTGAATCATTTTTCCTGTAAAAATTGCTTCCTGCACCGATTCAGCATTTTCCAGTGCTTTTATCAATTCATACTGAAGGTTGCTTTCGGAAATGATAACTTTTGCCTGGCAATTATTAATGATATAATTTAATTTATCGGCTTTAGTTTGCGGATTTACAACTACAAAAACAGCACCTGCTAGGCTAATGGCATAAATTGAAACAGCAGTTTCCCATGAATTATTCATGTAAATTATAATCCTGTCGCCTTTTTCAATTCCTGAGAAATGAAAATGTGAAGCCAGAGCCAAGGCTTTATTTTTCAGATCAGAATATGAATATTCCTCCCCTCTGACAATAATTGCTGTTTTCGAAGGATTCTTTTCTGCCGAATTGAGCAGTGCTTCTCCTAGTAACCTCTGGGGTATTTGAACCATAATAATTTACAAATTGTAATTAAAATTTAATCGGGGCTAAACGTAAATATTCCGTGGTTTTTTGTTTCCGTTTAAAGTTGTTGTATATCAGCGAAATTTCTTCTTCCGGTTTTCCCATTACATTACCTACCTCTGCAGGGTTATATCCATTTTCAAATCCGTACCAGATCATGTCCATTTCGTAAAACGGAATCTGGAAGAAAAATTCTTCCTG
Organism: Prolixibacteraceae bacterium; assembly: GCA_016930735.1. Lineage (GTDB taxonomy): Bacteria > Bacteroidota > Bacteroidia > Bacteroidales > Prolixibacteraceae > JABMQB01. Next base: position 8,001 of record JAFGGF010000217.1, on the reverse strand, counting down.
GGTTTGTTCAGCCGAATAGGTATCGGTAGTAGGAGTGCGATCTATAATTTCCTTTGGGACATTCAGGAATTCAGCCAACTGGTACACCTGTGTTTTATATAAATGTGCTATGGGCATAATATCGGCGCCACCATCGCCGTGTTTTACAAAAAATCCCTGTTCCACTTCGTGCTTGTTGGGTGTGCCGATTACTGCATAATTTAACCTTTCGGCATGGTAATACAACATCGACATCCTGCAGCGTTGTTTAAAATTGGAAGCTGCAACTATCTGTAAATATTCCTTAAGCGGTAAAATCCTGCTTTTTTCATTTCCTTCATTATCAACTATTGTCAGGATAAAAAGCGGGGGGAGTTTTTTATTGCTTTCGTTTTGCTTTAACCCTATTTTCATTTTATAATTTTCCGGGTTGTATTCAGGGAAAACCATACATACGGCTTCATCACGCCTTTTGTAACAACCGAATCCGGTTAAAGCTAAGGTAATATCCTCTTCGATTGTTTTAACGCCAAACTGGTCAGCCAGTTGTAGTGCCAGTAATTTGCTGTCGGGGCTTGAATCTTTCTCAGGAAGTAAAATCCCTGTAACATTTTCAGCGCCCAGGGCTTTTGTTGCAATTGCAAGTGTCAATGATGAATCGATACCACCGCTTATCCCGATTATCGCACCCTTTTTACGGAGGTTAAACATGTTTTCCTTCGTTTTTGATACTATTTTTTCCACTTCGGCTAAAGGGTCAGCAAAAACAAGGATATCTTTTGTAAAGACCATATTTTCAGAATTTATTGTAAAAAGAATTTAAGCGATCCGCATTTTTTTATTGTATTTCCCATACCCCCTTTTCCAGTACCTGCTACCGTAACCATAAGCCTGCATAGGAGTATCATTTACAACAATAAACGAATTCTTCAGGTTGGTTAGTGACACATGTTTATTGATATTATATACCTCATTTTTACGGCTGTAATTCAACCGGAGGGTAAACAGTTTTATGTCTGAAAAACGGCTTGTCCAGTTTGCATCAGGAACAAGTTTTAAAGGCGCATTATCAAGAACTATATAATCAAATCGATCTCTGGCAGTGTTGATGAATTCTTCAAACCTGTTACTTTCCAATAATTCTGAAGGATTTTCAGGAACTTCACCTGACCTGGCAAAAAACAGGTTTTCCGAAGAAGCAGGATTGATAATCTCATCGAATTCTGCTTCATTATTTAAATATGAGCCAAGTCCTTTGCCATCATGTATTTCGAAAGTTTTATGCAGGCTTGGGTTTCTTAAATCGGTTCCAACCAGTAATACTTTTTTATTTCCCAATGAAAGAGCTGCAGCCAAATTTGCTGAAATAAATGATTTTCCTTCACCTGAATCCATGGAGTTTACAGAGATCACTTTTTGACCGGGCTCCGGAATTTTATTCAGGACTTTTACTTTCAGGTTCCTGAATGATTCAGTTATACCCGAACGGGGATGGCTGAAAACAGGCAGAGGATGTTTGTATTTGTGGTGGATTATTTCATCAAGGACAGGAATTCCGGAGGCATTTTCGATTTCATTAACCGATTCAATTTTATTATTAAAAAATCCGGAAATTGTAATGAAAAGGAATGGGATCAGAATACCCAGGAATAAGCCTCCGAAAATGAAAATAATAATTTTCGGACCTAATTTTTCGGCGTATGCACTTTGGGCCGGGTCTATAATTTTAGCCTGTGGTGCTATAGAAGCCCGGGTGATGGAAGCTTCTGCTTTTTTCTGTAACAGGAAATTGTAAAGGTCATTATTAACATCGTAATCACGTTGCATACTTATCAGGTTTTTTTCACTTTCAGGCAACCTCGAAAGCCTTGATTGTACATTCCGATAACGAGCATCTATATTTTGTTTTTCGCGTTGGGTGTTCAGAATTAAATTACCGATGCTTTCTTCAATACCCGAACGGGTAATTTCTATTTCATTCTGCAGGCGGACAAAATCAGGGCTTTTTTCTTTTACGCTTAAAGCAAGTACTTCACGGCGGTTGTACAGGTCTTTTAAATCGGCAAGCATTTCATTTAATCCGTTGCCTTGTTCCTGTAAAAATCCGGGAGGGCTTAACTGGCTTATTTTTTCCGGGTCACCGATAATATTTTTCAGGTTCTGATAGTATTCAAGTTTTTGTTCTGTATCGAATTTTTCGCTTTCAATGTCGCCTAATGTAGTGTAAATTACATTGGCTTCCTGCCCCAGATTCATTAATCCATGAGTTTTCCTGTAATTGTTTATTTCTTCTTCCGATTTTGTCAGAGTAGCTTTAATCTCTTTGGTTTGCTCATCGATGAACTGCACTGAATTTTCTGAAGTACGGTTTCTTTTATCCATATCGAATTCAATAAAAACCTTGTTCAGTTCATTCAGGAAATCGGCTTCCTTTTGCGGAACCTCACCTTGTGATTCTACTATTACAAGCTCCGATTCTCTTGGATTGGCAGTAATTTCAACTTTCTTTTGATAAACCGATGTCAGGAAACTTTCATCGTTAAATACAAAAGAAAAATTTTCACTTGTAACTCCACTCCTGTTACTAAGAGAAAAATGGAAATAATCATTTTTAAACGGTTTGTTAAAGGATGCTTTTTCTTTAAAACTGATTTTTTGATTAACACCATTAATATTTGCTTTGCTGTTAACAGCAACCAAATATTCCTGGTCGTTAAGAATGGTAATTTTAAGAGGAATCCCTGCTAAATTCACTGCATCTTCCTGGGTAATTACATCAAAAGGCGCATTATATAACTCGGTTTTTGAAAAGAAACTGCTTTTATACCAGCTTGTTTTCCAGTTTAGGTTTTCAATGGCCTTACGAAATACTGAATATGAACTCAGGATTCCAACTTCATCGCTGATATTAGACCTTTCGTTATAGCGGGGCTCGTTGAATGATAATTCTTCACTGATTTTATTTTCTTCAGCGAAAATGATCAACCGGCTTTGAACCTTGTAAGTTTCAGGAGTTGATTTATAGAGGATCAATGCAACGGCAAGGGCTGCAAAAACCGAAATTACAAACCAGTGCCAGTTTCGGAAATACCTGAAATAGTCGTTCCGGGTTTTATCCTTCTCCTGGTTTTCGATCGTATTGATTAATTCTTCTATTTTTTCCATGGTGTTCAGATTGTTTTTCAATTAACGTAAAAAATAACTGATAGCAATCAGCACTGTTGATAGGGCCGATAAGGTAACTGATAAATTCTGTGAATTCATACCTGTATTTTTAAATTTGCCAGGCGGGACATAAACCAGGTCGTCGGGCTGAAGGTAGAATGCTTCTGATTCAAATACTTTTTTGCTTGTCAGATCAAGGTTGTATGTTTTTGTACTGAATTTTTCCTGCCTGATAACGTGTACTTTATTAACTTTTGCATAATCGGTAATACCATTGGCCATGCTGATAGCATCCAATACGGTAAGTTTTCCCTGGTAATTATAAAATAAGCCCGGATTCCTGACCTCACCGGTTACATTTACTTTGAAACTTAATATTTTAACTTTAACCATTGGGTCTTCAAGGAATTCAAGTGCTTTGCTTTTTATCCGGTTTTGTGCTTCAATCAAAGTAAGTCCGGCAACAGGAATTGTTCCCAGGATTGAAAAAGTAATACTTCCATCGGGTTCAACCTGGTAACCGTTAATATATTGAGAAGGCAATCCTGCCGACATTTGCTGGGTTCCCGAGAAATAATTATCAGCTCCCTGACTGGGATTGTAAAGCTGGTTAACTTCAGGATCCTGAGTCAAAATACTGACATACAGGTTATCGAGAGGGCGAATACGGTATTCTGGAACCTTTTCCGGTACTCCAAACAATGATTGTTCCTGTTCAATATCCTGAAAATACGCAAGGTCTCTTGACAACCTGCAAGACGAAAACAGTGTTGCCAGGATAAAAACCGATATAATAAAGTTTATTCTTTTCATTGTAATTCTATTCTTTCTGAAAGCAATCTTTAAACTGTTTTCAAGGTGGTTAATAGTTATAAAGAAAGGTTAAAATATATATTTTTATTTAAGTTAGCAATTCAATTAATTTTCGATATAATTATAATCTGAATTTTGATTTCTTCCATTCCGGGTTTTTACAAAATCCCAGAAACCACTTGCTTTTACAATTAATTCATTCATATTATCGGTATCGTTTACACAAAGCCTTTTAAGTAAAAACAAGTCAGTATTAATATTGTTAAATCCATAATCAACTGTTAGCCCGCAGGTGTAACCACTTTCTTTTGCAAACTGGATATCCCTTTCAGAATAATCACCATTCGGGTAAGCCAATGCATTTATTTTCAGGTTGTATCTTTGTTCCAGAAGTAGCTTTGATTCAAAAATTTCTTTCATTGCAACTGAATCACTACAATTTGGCAAACATGGATGTGTAAGTGTATGTGATTGAAAATCCACAATGTCCTTCATATTTTCGATTTGTGTTTTTGATAATACCTGAGTTGAATTATATTCTTTTAGAGGGTTGAATCCTGCTTTTTCAAGAATTTTGAGCCTTTTGCTGTTACTCATCTTTTTTAGTTCTTCCAGGGAATAATTGCTTGTATTTCTTTCAAACCAAAAATGGCGCTTGGTATTTACAAGCCAGGCACAAATAAAAATTGTAACCGGAATTTTATATTTTTTGAAAATTTCTTTTAGCTCATAATTCTGTTTAAAACCATCATCGAATGTTATTATTAAAGCTTTCTTTGGTAACGGATAATCAACAGTGTTTTTTACTGCGTTTAAAAAATACTGGAGACTGATAAAATTATATTTCTTCGACAGGTACCTGAATGTTTTATCGGCTGTTTGAACCGATATATCGTGAAACAGCAGAATTGTCACTTTGTTTTTCTGAATCAGGTTACGGAAAAGAAACGGTATTCCTGATACCCTGATTAAAACAAAAGCAATTTTCCTGCAAAGGTTATTAATACTGTCTTTCATAATATTACGGTTTGGGTAATAATTTTTATTGCCCATTTCCCGAAAAGATAACTTTAAATGTTTTAAACATGATTATAAAATCAAGTTTTAACGACCAGTTGTCGATGTATTCCATATCCATTTCCATCCACCTGTCGAATGATATTTTATTCCGGCCCGATACCTGCCATGTACAGGTAATTCCCGGATTAATACTAAGCCTTCGGTTTACACTTCTTTTGTATTGTTTTACTTCGGACGGTATAGGCGGCCTTGGCCCGACAATCGACATATCGCCCATCAGTACATTCAGGAACTGTGGAAATTCATCGAGCGAAGTTTTACGCAGGATTTTTCCGATTTTTGTAATCCTTGGATCATCTTTAATTTTAAAAACTGGCCCATCCTGCTCATTCTGACAAAGTAATGCTTCCCTTAAATCTTCGGCATTCTCAACCATAGTACGGAATTTCAAACATTTAAAATGCCTGCCGTTTTTCCCTACCCTGGTCTGAACAAAGAAAACCGGACCGCCATCTTCAAGTTTAATCAACAAAGTAATCAATGCCATAACAGGAGATGTAACCAATAAAATAAATATGGCAAGCAGATAATCTATCCCGCGTTTTACCATCAATGCAAGGTAGTTTTCGGGGGTATTCCTGAATGAAAGGAAAAACTGATGGTTCATTACTGACATTCCCGGATTTAATCCGTCAAAACGAAGTACATCAGATTGCAGGTGGAATATTACACCGACTTCCCGGCATTTTTTTACGTAATAATTTAATTCACGTGTTTTGAAATGTTTTTTACAAAAGAATACTTCATCAATCACTTTATTATCAATTAAATTGGCAAAGTCTTCTTTTGCCGGAATAATACTGTATTTTTCACCGTATTTTTTCTTTATTTCCTGTGAATCGGAAATAATTCCTCCGATAAGGTAGCCCCATTGGTTCGAATCTATGACCTGGTCAATAAATTTTGTTGATGTTTCATCAGCTATTATCAGGGTCATACGGGTATTATATCCTCTCCTCCTGAAATATTTCAGTATGGTCCTGCCTATTGATTTCTGAGCAAACAGAACAATAAAATCAGAGATGGCAAATACTACCAGTTCGGTTTTGGAAATAACCTCTAATTCAAGGACTTTAATGATAGTAAAAAGAAGTATTGAGCCAATTGCAATAACTCCGAAATATTTCTGGATTAGTTGCCTGTAACGTTGAATACGGGCCATAACCCCGAGGTCGAATAATTCAAGCAGAATGTACCATAACGGGGCAATCAGATAGGATACAATCAGGTAATCCTTAAACTGCAATGGCAATTGCCCGTTTACTAATTTGATACTCCAGACCGAAATATACAGAACGATCAGGGTAAGTATCACCTGAAAAAATACACTCATCCTTTCAAGCAGTGGTTCTCGTTCTTTAATCATAATCGCTAATTTTAGGTTTTCAGGGTAATAATTAATACAAAGGAATAATATTGGATTTAACCTGACCTTTGTTTATAATTTTTATGTAATTCAATTATCAAAGAGCTTTTTATATTCCGAAGAAATTGTATTCCAGCTGTATTTTTCCGTTGCAAGGGCAAAAAGTTTTGCCTTATTAATTTTTAAATCATCATCTGTCAACGATTTTAAAATTTTGACCAATGATTCATTACCGGAAAAATAAATTGCATTGTTTTCGGTAGTTTCCCGATTTGTTTCCACATCGTATGAAATTACCGGGATATTCAGGCACATGGCTTCAACAAGTGATGGTGCAGTGCCGCAACGAGAATGTGAATGGATATAAACATATGCATTTGAACGCAGATAGTTTAATTCATCCTGGTTGTAAATTGCATCAAGTAAAACCATGTTGGGATGTCCTTTATACTTTTCTTTAAGGGCTTTTCCGTAGACCGATACTTCCCAGTTTGAAACTAATACCAGTTTATAATCATCAAAATCTTCGAACGCTTTCAGAAGGACATGCAGATTATTGTCGGTTTGAGCCCTTGAAACGCTGATGGCATATTTGCCACTGATAAAAGGATACTTTGAAAAAAATTCCGTGTTTTCCTTTTTTACTGCTTTCACATGGTCACCACCGTATTTAATCACTACCGAATCGGCATCAAAATTTTCCTTGAGGCTTTTTTTATAGATATGGTTATCAGCAATATTAAGATCGCAATACTTTGAAGCAATCCTGTGGTTGAATTTAGCCCATTTTTGCTTAAAAGAACTAAGCTTTTCGCGTTCCCATTCATTTAATCCACCATGGTTTACAATCACCCTGGTTTTTTTAAATAACCTTTTAAAAGGAATCACAAAACCGGAGCCTACCGGGCTGAGATAGAGAATAATATCGCTTTTTGCCAGGGCATGGAAGTATGTAATTACATCGTAAACAATTCCTTTAAATCCACTTGCATTGAGAGGAATATATATAAGCCTGGCACCATAATAATTCCGTATTTTTTTAGGATAAATATTTGAATTACAGTAGACAGTAATTTCATATTCGCCGGATAAATTCCTGCAAAGCATATCGGCAAGAGTTTCAAATCCTCCGTATCTTGCAGGAACACCGTGAGTCCCGACTATATTTATCCTTTTTTTATACATTCAGACAGAAAATTATGAAAGGATGGTTGAAAGATACTGGAACATTTTTTCCAGTTCAACCTTAACTTTTCGTTTCTCCGGCATTTCATCAAGGTATCCCTGGTAATACTCATCTATGTATTCTTTCAGCGCAACTTTCCAGTTCCTCATCAGGTTCATGTTCATGATCCGGAGTTTGCGGTTGTCGAGTCTTTCACAATCAGGTCGTTCTGCAAAATAAATGTCTTTGAAAAAATCAGACTTTACCGGGATTATTTCAATTTCATTTTCGAGGTTCAGTATTTTCAGAAGTTCTTTTGTGACTTCCAGCCTGCTGGTTTCGCCTCCGCAAACCATATTGTAAAGGCCCCAGTGTTCACCTTCGAGCAATGCTTTTACATTCAAAGCAAAATCGTGAGTATATGTCGGAGTTC
>JAFGGF010000216.1 GCA_016930735.1 Prolixibacteraceae bacterium | reverse complement strand
CAGAAACCTTTTCAATAAAAGCAAGCGAATCACATCGGACTGTAATTCCATTCAACCATTTTGAAGAATGGACAAAGTCGGCGCCTAGCTCAACAACCTGATCAATATATTGCTGATTTATGGGAAAATCCAGTTCATCGATTGCTATAGCCTGTTTTTGCCTTCTTTGTATAGCACGTTCTGATAAAAATTCTTCCGGATTTTCAATTGAATAAGTTGAATTGTCTTTGTCGGTAAAACCAACCCAATAATACGTTTGCCCCATCCCAATTACAGAAATCTGCAGAAAGAGAAATAAAACTACAATTCTAATCATCAGAATCTTTAATTTTCTGAGGTTAAAGATACAATGATTTAACCAAAACGAGCAACTGTCAGCGGTTCATTCTGTTCCTGATCATGTATTCTGAAGGATTATCCAAAAAATCAGCAGGATCGGGTATTTTTCCTTTATTCTGATCCATTTGGTTCAGCTTTTGATTCTGAATGCTGTCGAGGACTTCCGGGTTCAGTATCTGATTATGGTTGTATTTAATTGTATATAAAAGTTCACCGTTTTCTGAATAATAATTCCAGTTATTATGCCGCATATCCTTTTCATAAAATGCCTCAATCTCCATGCTCCCGTTTTCGAAATAACTGATACAAAATCCATCACGTAGGTCATATTTGTAAATGCATTCCATAAAAGGTTTTCCATTTTTAAAAAATGCCCTGTATTTACCCTCTTTCTGATTGTTTTTCCACTTTGTCTCATCCAGCACTTCGCCGGTTGAATAATAACGTTTTGACTTCCCGTTTTTTAATCCCAAATCAAATTCTTCCTCAGACATTAAATTGCCTCGTTTGAAATACTTCCACAATCCAACTTTTTGTTCATTCAGGAAAACACCTTCAGCTATTAATTTTCCGGCTTCATCATACAATTTGGTTTTTGCAGAATCGGACCTTTCAGCATAAACAATATTTGCCCTGATATTCCCATTTTCATGGTATCGTTTCCAGATTCCAACCGGTTTCCCTTTCTCAAACTGCCCTTCGTAGATCAGTTTCCCGTTGGGGTAATATTTTTTCCATAAACCCTGCCGAAATCCATTTGCATCAGTCTGATTCAGGTTTTCCTGAGAAAAAACCTGAATTGAAATAAATACGGAGAAAATCAGTAATGTCAGCTTCATTTTTTTCATTGATAGTAAAACATCAAAAATACTGAATTATTGCATAAAAAATCCCCCCACCGACGGTGAGAGGATCAATTGATTTTTGGTTTTACATCCTGTTATGCCAATACAGATGATAACATCCAGATACGTTTTTCTGCAGCACTGATAAAATCACTCATCAGGGCGCTTGTGGCTTCATCTCCTGCCTTTTCTGCAACTTCCAATACTTCGTTAAACCGGTTAAGCAAATGTTTACTGTTATCAAGTGTTACATAAACAGCTTCTTTTCCATCGCTTACATTTTCAGTTTCCTGAATTGATGCATATTTTATATAGTCGGAAAATGTATGCAACGGAGTTCCGCCGATCATTAAAATACGTTCTGCAATTTCATCAACTGCATCGGCGGCTTCATTATAATATTCTTCAAATTTTTCGTGCAACATAAAAAACATTGAACCTTTTACATTCCAGTGCAAACCTCTTAAATTCTGATAATACAACTGATAATCAGCCAACAATTGGTTCAGTTTATCCTTAACTTCAGAATTTTTACTTTTTACTTTTTTTACCTGTGCTTCCATGATATTTTGTTTTTATGATTACTAATTTTTACTGATTCAAATATAGCATAAGCAATATTTATTAAATTTATAAGCATATTATTTATATTTATAATATGAATATTAACCAACTTGAATATTTCAGGGAATTATATATAAAGGGGAGTTTCCTTTCTGCATCTGAAACGCTTGGAATAACCCAACCGGCTTTGTCTTTACAAATCCAGAAACTGGAAGACGAACTGGGTTATAAATTACTGGACCGTAACCGCAGGCCAATCCGCTTAACAATTGAAGGTGAAAGGTTTTATGAAAAAGCCGTTGAAATCCTCCGCTTAGTCGATGAATTAAAAGAGGTTTCATTACAAATAAGCGAAGAAATAAGGGGCACTTTAAAGGTGGGCATAATTCCAACCCTGGCTCCATAACCTAGTGCCCTTAATAATAAACGACCTTAATAATAAATATCCGGCCCTGATTCTTGAAATTACCGAAATAAAAACCGAAGAGGTCATCAAACAGCTTAAATCAGGATTACTGGATTGTGGCTTGATTGCTACTCCGATTGAAGTGAAAGGGGTTCGATTCAGGGCTCTTTTTTACGAAAAATTTTATGTCTATTTATCTGAAAATCATTCCTTATTCAGTAAAAAAGAAATTAATCCTTCTGAACTGGAAGATAAAGACCTCTGGTATCTCGAAGAGGGTAATTGCTTTCAAAACCAGGTAAATACGATTTGCAAATTCGATAATAAAAATACAACGGAGCAAAATCTGATCTATCGTTCCAATTCCATTGAATCGTTACGGCAGATTGTTGAAAGTCAAAGCGGGGCAACCTTTATCCCGGAACTGGCAACCATCCAGATTGACCCATCGCACGAAGACCTGATAAAGGAAATTGAAGGAGAACCTCCTGTACGGGAAATCAGTTTGGCTGTAACAAAAGCTGCTACAAAAGAAAGGCTTGTAAATGCTTTTACAGAAATTATCCTGAATAACATTCCGGGGCGGATGCTTCAAAAGCCAAAATATCGGATTCTGGATACGATGTTGTCGGTTAAATGAAAAAGTATTCCAAAACAACTTCTTGACAATTCCAGATTAATTGATGGATACTCTTTTGTAATAGAATTCTATTAAAATCATATCATATAAGAAAAAAAAATCATTGAATCAAAACACTCAATTTTCTTTTTTCTTTTATTGCTTTTGTTATCTTTTAAGATAACTTTGTAAAATGAGCAGACAAATTGTTTTTTATGGCAAATATTTTATCGACTTTTATAAGGTTCTGGATTCTAATGTAAAAGCAAAAATTCAATATGTATTGGAATTGATTAAACAAGTTAATCACATTCCAAAGAAATTTTTAGCTCCGATTGCGAATTATGAAGGGCTTTTTGAAATAAGAATAAAATATCAGTCGAATATTTACAGAATTTTTTGCTGTTTTGATAAAGGAAAACTGGTTGTATTATTTAACGCTTTTCAGAAAAAAACACAGAAAACACCAAAAAAAGAAATTGATAAAGCGAAACAACTAATGAATGAATATTTTAACAAAAAATAAACGATTATGACAGATTACAGCAACATAAAAACTTTTGATGAGTTGATTGAACGCGAGTACGGGAAGATTGGCAGTGAAAGCCGAAATGCCTACGAAGAAAAAGCACAGATGTTTATCGTAAGCGAAATGCTGAAAGAAGCCAGAAAAGAGGCCAAACTTACCCAACAACAATTAGCAGACCGGGCCGGGACTAAAAAAAGCTACATTTCTAAAATCGAAAACGGGAAAGGAAATATCCAGCTTTCTACCCTTATCCGCATTTTTGAAACCGGGCTGAACAGGAAAATTGGGTTGACATTTATGTAATTTTTTGAGCAAACGAAATCAAAAAATAACATGAAATGGGATGATGCTATAATTAGAGTACTAAAGGAGGAAAAAAAGCCTTTACACACAGATGAAATAACCGAACTTATTCAAAAAAAAGGTTATCGCAACTTTAATAATTCAGAAACGCCTTCAAGAAGTACAAGTTCTTTATCTAGTAAGCTATCAAATGAAAAAAATAGTAAAATCGTTAAAATAGAACATGGAAGATACATTTACAAAAAAT
>JAFGGF010000215.1 GCA_016930735.1 Prolixibacteraceae bacterium | reverse complement strand
TCTGAAAAAACCTCAAATCCTGAAGCACTGCCCTGCAAAATGGAAATACTGATTTCCACCTGTTGGTTTGCCAGCACCTGCCCCGAAGCATCACGAAGCACGGCCTGGTAATTAAATGATTGCGGGGTTTGGGAAAGGACTGTTAAACTGATAATTAAAAAGAATATTATTCCGATAGCAGTTTTTTTCATAACATAAATTTGATTATTTTTCAAAGTAAAATCCTTAAAATATAACCTGTTTTGAAAAGGAAGCAGAATTATTTTTATGGACTTACCTTGATTTTACTATTTTGAAAGATTTTAATTCCCTGTTGTTTTGTTTTACCTGAAGTATATAATTTGACGCAACATACATTTGCATGGGTATCTCTGTAATTCCGGTATTTATACTTTTACTGACCAACAACTTCCCTTCGGCATTATATAAAGAATAAGTCCAGTCCTGGAAGTTATCGGAATTTACAGACAGATTGACTTTTGTGGTAACAGGGTTTGGGTATGCTTTGATTTCAACCTGAAGTTCCGGAATATTTTCAATTGCAGTAACTGTTAAAATACTTTGATGAAAACCCTGGGTAAGGATGTAATCACCAGCCCCGATAGTTTCAATAATTGGTTCGCCAAGAGTCCAGCTAATCTGAAGCTGCGGTGATTCAAAATGACCACCTGAGTTGGCAACAACATTTTGTGCCTGGGTGTAATTAATTAATATCCCAAAAAATAAGAATATAGTAATGTAGATAGGTTTCATTTCATTTTATTAAAGGTTGATCACTGATTTTTTGGAAATTTACAAAATAAATCAAAACTATTAAACAAAAAAAAAGTTTTTTTTATTAAAAATGTGTTATAATCAGCATATTAAGGCATCCCGTTTAAAGAAAGCAAAGATTATTTCCAAACAATGTCATCATTCATTTTAAGAGCATATTCAGGAAGCGGATGATCTTTATCAAAAATTATCAACTGTTCATATGGTTCTATGACAATATTATCTTCGTTAAAATAACCGTTTTCGTTTTTTATAACTTGAAGATTTAGATTTAAATGTTTGGCAAGGAAAGGATAAACAGCCTGCCGTTTTGAATATTCATACCCATGCCCTTCAGCTATAAAATGTGCATTCTCCACATTTTCCGGTTTCCCGAACATAGTATAAATATCTTTGATATGCAGGTATTCCACATCGGGTGTATTTTTTGTCCAGTCTTTGCCATCGGAAACCAGTAACATGGGACGGGGTGCTGCAAGTGCAGCAATTTCAACATTATTGGTTTCATGATGGTTGCTTTTATGAATGGGCATTCCGCTTTCACATACACATCCCCCGAAAAAATGGGCTGAAACCTGCACAACCGGTACCGATACAGCAATCCTGTCATCTATGGCTGTCAACAGGAAAGCCTGTGTTGCTCCACCGGAAGCCCCGGTAACAGCCAGCCTGTCAGAGTCAACGCCCTCTAACGATTCCAGAAAATCAAGCGCTCTGATGCTGTTCCAAAGCTGAAGCTTTAAAGTTTTTGGGTATTTATGTATCCAGCCATAATCTTTCATTTCGCCATAACCTACCATATCATAAGCAAAAACCACAGCACCCATCCTGGCAAATGAGGCGCACCTCTTTTGTACATCTTCGCTAAACCTGCCTCCGGTTTTGGGATCAGACCAATGACCGTGCGGGCTGAGGATTCCTGCAAAAGATGTATAATCACCTGTTGGGCGGTACAAACTTCCGGTTACAAATACGCCCGGTAAACTTTCAAAAGCAACATTCTCGACTGAATAACCATCATAAACCCTTTGCCCTGTGAAGATCGGATTTAAGGGGCACTTTTCCGGGAAAGCTGATAATTCAGCACCATCCAGAATGCCCTGCCTGATTATTGCAGCTTTTTCTTTCCACTTATCAAGTGTCGGGTATGATTTTTTAAATTCCTTAAGTTGTTTCTTTGCCTGCTTTTCGGTTTGATAATTACCAACGCATAGCATTGATTCTGTATCCTGCGAATATGACCGTAAAGGAGAAATAATTCCGGTTATAAAAAACATCAAAACTGAAAATAAATGGATAGCTTTCATGTAGATTTATTTTTGAACCTGAGACAAAAACAAAGTTACTGAATCAAATATTACTTTTCCTTCATTTTTAAAGAAATCTGATTTCAGTTTTTGGAAGAAAACCTATTAACATATCCTTTTTTAATCCCTCCGGGTTATGATATATTTAATTTCTTTCCCATTTTTTCCAGCGAAATGCCCTTTGTTTCAGGAACCATGGTTTTAACCCATACCAATTGTAAAATCATCATAAAACAAAAGATTCCAAAGATTAATGACGGAGCCAGCGCTTCTGCCATTTTCGGGAATACCAGCGTTAAAGAAGCTGCAAAAAACCAATGTGTAAAACTTCCGAGGGTTTGTCCTGCTGCACGGTAACGGTTGGGAAAGATTTCGCTGATAAACACCCAGATAACTGCTCCCTGCCCGACAGCATGGGCTGCAATAAACATAAATATACAAACCGGTACAAATACATAATGTTCTGTAAAAAAAGCCAATCCTGTAGCACCCAATGAAATTATATAACCAAAGGACCCGATATACAACAACGTCCTTCTTCCCACAATATCAATCAGCCACAGACCTACAAATGTAAATATCAGGTTAGTAACACCGATCCCCAACGACTGGAGTAAAGCGGCTTCACTTCCTAAACCTGTCATTTTAAAAATTCTTGGTGCGAAGTATAAAATGGCATTTATACCTGAAAGCTGGTTAAAAAAGGCAATCAAAAAAGCAAGAAAGATTGGTTTTAACAATGATTTTCTGAGAAATTCCCTGCTGCTCTGATTTTGTGCTGCCGATGCTTCAACTTCGATTAGTAATCCTTTTAAGTCACTATCAGTAATACCATCATTAACTTTTTTGAATATCAACGATGCGTTATTAATATCCTTTTTACGGATAACCAACCAACGTGGGCTTTCGGGCAAACCAAACGAAAAAATAAAATAGATTAGGGCCGGGATTGCTTCCACACCCAGCATCCAGCGCCAGGCATTTTCCCCGATATTACCAAGCAATGCATTTGAAAGGTAGGCGATTAAAATCCCGAATACGATGTTAAACTGAAACATTCCGGTTAACCTTCCCCTGTAATCAGGCGGAGCTATCTCAGAAATATAAAGTGGTGTGGCTATAGTAGAAATTCCGATTCCAACGCCTCCGATAAACCTGAAAAACATAAACGAATAAACTTCAGGGGCAAAGGCAGAACCAATTGCCGACAATAAATAAAGCATTCCTACGCTAAGCAATGTTTTCCTTCGCCCGAATTTTTCAGTTGGCATGCCTCCAACCATTGCACCCAGGACCGTCCCCCATAAAGCCATGCTGATTGCAATGCCGTGCAGGCCGGGCGACAATTTCCAGATTGACTGGATGGTTTGTTCAGCACCTGATATCACAACTGTATCGAATCCAAAAAGAAATCCTGCCAAAGCGGCAACCAGTGAGCTTTTATATAAAAAATACCTGTTCTTCATTTAATTAAATAAAAGATACTGTTACTCTTAAACTAAAACATCATAAAAACATGGAAAATGTTTCGACCTGATACCTTGTTTTCTCCTTCAAATCCAGGTTTAAATGGTTGTACCGATAAAGATAAAAATAAACCTGACAAATTTTATAAAATATAATAACCTCAGGTTAAAGAAATCAGTTGGTGTCAAGCAGGTAAAAAGATGGGAATTTTCATTGAAAATTAGAGATAGGAATTTAAAACCTGTTTAAGTTCGGGTTTCGACTTCACTCCCAGTCCTGTCCAGAGCTGTGTGCCGTTTTTAAACAACATAATTGTTGGAATGCTTCGTATATTGTAATGTGTTGCTATAAAAGGATTTTTATCGACATTCACTTTGATAATTTTTACAGCATCTTTCAAGTCATCTTTTAATTCTTTTAAAATAGGGGTCATTTGTTTACAAGGCATACACCAATCGGCATAAAAATCAACAAGTACCGGTTTATCAGAATTAATAACACTTTGGAAACGCCCCTTATTCATTTTTCCCTTTTCTTCTTTTTTTAATAAAACCCTGAATAAGGTCGCCCACCAGGTAACCAATGGCAGCACCCCATAAAGTGCTCCAGTACCAAACCGATTTTATCGGGCACGTACCGCTTTCACATCCAATAAATTTCCAGTACAGAAATCCGCCAGTAGCACCGACCAATATGAATACGATACTTATTTTATGTTTTTGTAAAAATTTTTTCATTGAGCAATTTTGTTTATGAAACAGCAATAATTCAAATTTGTTTTTATTCTCTAATTGAAATTTATTATTACTGATAGATTTCTTAAAACCTATATACAGAATTTAATATATAACAAATTAAGAAACTGAAAATTATTATTAAATAGATGCAAAAAATGTTTATGCATCTTGATTACCTTTCCTTTGAAAAAAGAAATATTTATCGTTTTTATAAAATTTTTTTCATAAGTTAAAAACGATTACACTGCCTCTTTTATTAATTATAACCTATTGTAAATCAAAAACAATTTTGTAATTTGTATTAATAACCAATTGAAGATAAAATGAAATATCAGTATTCACCTGAAATAATCAACCCTGGTTTAAGCGAACATTTGATAACAATTATATCCCAAAGGTCATTTATTATTAAAAATGCTATCAATTCAATTAGCATCATATTCTAGAAATGTGAATCAGACAGGTACTGGCTCAGGAAGGTGTCTTAAATTACTGCCTGGCAGTCCTTATTAAGGCTATTAAAACAGCTGATATTATTTTAGAAAGAGAAAGTTTTAAATTAAGATCAATTTCATGAAAAAATCTTCTTGTCATAACCGGTTATTTAAAATAGGATTATTCCTGCTTACGGGGCTAATTCTGATTTCATTAAACATTCCCATAAATAGCATTGCATTAACTCAAAAGCATGATCTGACTCAAGTTTCCGAAGGTTCGGTAATAAACCTTTCCTTTTATAGTAAATCATTAAAAAAGGATCAGGCAGTTCAGATTTATTTACCTGAAGGGTACGATCAAAAAAGCGAAAAACGCTACCCTGTTATTTACTTTCTGCATGGCACCGCCCAGAACTGTTACAGCGAAGGGAATTTGTTTAATTATTTTAATAATTTGATTAGCGCAAAAAAAATATCCCCAGTTATTATTATTAAACCCGATGGCAGCTGCACCCCCTGGGGGGACAGTTATTTTGCAAACTCGGCAATAAATGGAAATTTTGAGGATTATCTTGTTTACGACCTGGTTGAATTTATAGATTCTGCATACAGAACCATTCCCTCTAAAGACAAAAGGGCTATAATGGGCTGGTCTGCTGGTGGAAGTTGTGCGATGAGTATGGCTTTAAAACATTCGGAAATTTATTGCGGAGCGGCTTCCCATTCCGGTAGGATGGACATGAATACGCATGCGCTGTATATTCCCGGTATTTTGTCTGAAAACGGAGGCGCCCCTGTTTCAGGGTTTAGACCGGATGCTGGTCCCATGTCACGGGCTGTTTATACCATGGCTGCTGCCTATTCGTCCAATCCAAACAATCCACCTTTTTTTGTCGATTTCCCCTTCGATGGCAATGGGAATTTTATCGATTCTGTCTGGAACCGCTGGTTGTTATATGATTGTTCCACACTTGCCGGGAAAATTTCAAAGAAAGAGAAGTTAGCCATCTATTTAGATTGCGGCATACAGGATGAAACATACGCCTATCCCTTTAATACCAAGTTTGCCGAAGTACTTGATCAATTAAAACTTCCTTATCAATTTGAATCCTATCAGGGCGGCCACTACGACAGGGATAGCCGATACCCGATTGGGTTGGCATTTTTGGATTCGGTAATGAATAAAACAGATAACAAACTTGAAATAGGGAGCTGGGACTATAAAACTTCCATGCCCACAGCTCGATGTTTTCTGGGAGCCTGTGTACTGAATGGGAAAATATATGCCATTGGAGGAGCAACAAATGCTCTTACTATGACTTCCGCCGTCGAAATGTACGATCCCTTAACCGACACATGGACTCAAAAAGCAGATATGCCAATGGCCTTATGTTATCCGAATGTGTGTGCCCTTAACGATAAAATTTATGTATTTGGAGGCAACACTGCCATGTTCAGTGGAATGGTTACATTCTCATTTGTTTATGATCCGGATTCAGATAAATGGTCTCAAATCGAAGACTCTGCGCATCCATTTGGTGATCCCTGTATAGCAGTTTGCGATGGCAGGGTTTACCTGATCGGTGGAGGGAAACAAGGGATGGTACCTGTTTCCGATGTAACTATGTACGACCCGTCAACAAAAACATGGACAAAAAAAGCAGACCTGCCAACACCAAGGTCAATGCTCACAGCTTGCGTTTTAAATAAAAAGATATATGTTTTTGGAGGCACGAATGAAAAGTGGACCTCTGTGTTTTTTCCGAATGCAGAAGAATATGATCCGGTTGAGGATAAATGGAATATTAAAAAGGAAATGCCCCTGGGCCGTTGGAGCCCCGGAGCCTGTACCCTGAATAACCGGATTTATGTAACAGGTGGCCATAACGGAGTAGCCGCATCAGACAGGGTTGATATCCTGAATCCTGAAACAAATGAATGGACATTGGGTACACCCATGCAACAAGTCAGACAGGGGCATGAGACTTTTGTTGTCGATGGTAAAATTTATGTTCTGGGAGGCTGTTGTCCTGAAAAGGGCATGCCAAAGTTTTTATCCTCAACAGAGGTTTATAGTGTTGGATCGAATCCAAAGCCTTAAAAAAATGACATAGTAATCTGGTCCTGATTTTTCCAGGAACAAAAGATTTATTGGCAAAACATTAACAAAAAAAAGTTTTCAATTTAAAATTTAAATTTATGAAACGTACAGGTGTATTAATCTTAACCAAACACCGTTGGGATTTCAAATCAATGGTGATTATAGCCGTGCTAATAACCTCCATGGGTGTCACAGCCCAGCAATCAGTTCACCATGAACCGGTTCCCATGCCGGGTTCCGAGCTCAGGAGGTTCCATTCCAAAATCATGGACCAGGATTTCCTCATCTATGTCCAGCTTCCCCTGGATTATGTTTCCGACGGATCAAAACAATACCCGGTGATGTATATGACCGACGGCAACCGTT
>JAFGGF010000035.1 GCA_016930735.1 Prolixibacteraceae bacterium | reverse complement strand
CCCCTTGCCTGTGCAAAAACTGTAGTTGTAGCTAAAGTCAGGGCAAAAAACACCCAGGCAAGTTTTGTTAACTTACTAATTTTCATTGTTTTAAATTTTACAGTTTAACTTCTATTGATTTCTGAATCTGTATTTGTGCCCACGTGGTTGTTGAGTACCTCTCTCTGTTTTTTCCAACAACGACAAAAACATTTCATTTAGTTTTTTTCGTTGCTGCGGATCACATACCTGATTCATTTTATTATAATAATCTATTGTTATATTTTTTAATTCCTTATGTAAATTTCCTATTTCAGTAGATATTTCATCCAGTTTTTCCCTGTCACTTTCTTCTTTACCAAGTTCAACAATCATTTGAGTCCTTAAATCAGCCAGGTCCCTTGCTATCAGGTTACTTGCCCTGTTGTATTCCCTGTTAAATTCCCTGAATGGCTCCATTTGTTCCTGTGTCAGATTCAACTGTTCCCTGAAAAACCGTGTCCTTTGCTCTTCAGGAATACCTGTAACTTCTTCTGTTTGCTGTTGGGCTTCCTGTTTATCGTTATTTTTATGAACCAAAAATGAAACAGCCATTGAAATATTAGTAGCTAAAAGAATAACGATTATCCAAACCAGCAACCTGTATGTTTTCCTTTTTTCCATAACTAATCCATTAAAAATGATTCGATTGGCTCATCAGCCAACTCATTCAGAAAAGGTACAATTTCAGCATTTGCTGATGTTATGGAAGAACCGGCTTGGGACGATTCACCAATTTTAATACCGGAGTATACTCCAATAAGCAATAAAACAGTAAATGCCACAGGTTGCAAAATCCGAAGAAAAACAGGGGAGGATGAAACCACTTTTTCGGATTGTGACTGCATACGGCTTTTAAGCCTTGTATAAAAGAACGGATTTACTTCAATTATTTTCTCCTTTTCAATAATTGCCAGAGTTTTTTGAAGTTCCCCTGTAAATTTTTTACAATCATCACAGATTTGAAGATGCTTTTCAATAGCCATCATTTCATCCTTCTGAAGATTTCCTTCCAGATAAAATATGATTTTATTATGTATTGATTTGCACTTCATTTTTTTGTATTTATCCATATGACACAACTTTTTTTAAAAACCTGCACTCAGATGCACTTTTTTTTATAACATGTATATAATTTTTTCTGAAGATTCTTTTTTGCCCTGTGTATCAACGACTCTACTGAAGATAAAGAAACTTCCATGACTTCCGAAATTTCCTGATATGACAAATCTTCGTATTTATTCAACGTAAAAGCTACTTTTTGGTTATTTGGCAATCCATTTATTGCTTCGCGTAATAATTCAGCACGTTGTGAATTTTCAAGGTCAAATTCCGGATGACCTGAATCTTCCTTAACCAAATGACCAGTTTTATCTGTTTTCACTGAAAAATCAGTCTCCAGGCTATGAAACCATTTATTTTTTCTGTTATCACGGATATAATTCAACGATTTATTTACAGCAATGCGGTAAATCCATGTTGAAAGTTTTGAATCGGAACGGAAATTTTGGATCGACCTGTAGAGTTCGATAAATACTTCCTGGGCCACATCCTCGGCATCTTCTTTATTATGGATCAAACCAAAACAGGTATTAACAACCATAAGCTGATAATTCTCAACCAATTCACGGAAAGCTTCTTCCTTTCCTTGCTGCAATTTTTTTATGACTTTTATTTCATCCAAATTTCCAATTTTGTATGAATTCGATCATTTGACACCAATTTAAACAAAAACTTGCATCAATTTTTATTTATTAATGTGAAAGGGCTTTCTTTACTGGTTCAGAAAAAACAACCACGATAAAATTTAGATTAATTCTAAGAGCTTAATTTAACATAAAATATATCAGATTAAAAAACAATTAATTAAATTGGTTGAAAAAATTTAAATTATGAAACCAAAACTACTTTTCCTGTTCCTCGTATTAATTTCCTTTTCTCTAATAGGTTCCCCTGCAAATATTTATAAACATCAGGTATTACAATCGGAGGCTGATAAATTAAATGAGTTAGCCGATGCTTTGGGTGTTTCCGGCACAGGGTGGCCTGTTTCAAGTGAAGAAACTGACGATTATCCGAGCGTTTCAAGGATCGGGTTTATTCATTATGAAACACAGTTTAAAGAAGTTAATACTGAAGGGGACAGTATTTTTATCCAGAAATACAAAGTTCAAGGTATTGATTTTAATAATATGGGATTGAGTGGGACTATTCCCGATATTTCGTTTGACCTGCTCGAAAGGTTAGTCCTGAACGGGAATCCGTTTTCCGGCGAAATCCCCAACCTTGATTTACCAAAATGTAAATCGCTTGATTTGGATTACTGCGGATTATCGGGAGAAATCCCGGCTTTGAATCTTCCAAATTTAGAATACCTTAATTTAGGAGATAATCAATTTACCGGTGAAATTCCGGATTTTAACATGCCTTTACTGGAAAGTTTATACCTGGATAATAATAATTTATCAGGTGAATTGATTTTATTTACAGGCTTGCCTGCCTTAAAATATTTACATGTTGAGAATAATGAACTTACGAGCATCAATAAATATTTTGGTTTACCAAAACTGGAGTTTATCGAATTATACGGAAATCAGTTTTCCGGAGAATTGCCAAGCATAAACTGCCCGATGCTTAAGTCTCTCGATTTAAATAATTATAATAGTTATTCAAACCGTCTGGGTTATGGTTTTACAGGAAGTATCCCTGCTGATATGAATCTTCCCAGTTGTCAGACCCTAAAATTAAATCACAATGGACTTACGGGTGAAATCCCGGAACTTTATTTGCCATCTATCAAATACCTTGATATTAAATACAATAAACTTACGGGTGGATTAAGCAACATTCCTGATATGATGGGCCTAATAACTCTTGATGTTAGTTATAATGAATTTTCAGGACAATTACCGGTATTTAACATGCCTGATTTGATATCATTAAATTGTGCAAGATGTAATTTTACGGATCAGATACCTGCAATTAATTGCCCGCTACTTGAAAGCCTGGATCTGAATGGAAATGAATTAACCGGATCGATCCCGAACTTTAACCTGCCGGAACTGGAAGACCTCGATCTTTCATCCAATAATCTGACCGGGTCGATTCCAAACTTTAACCTGCCTAAACTGGAGACCCTTGATCTGGTGGCGAATGAATTATCCGGGCCAATTCCGAATCTGAATCTTCCTGAATTGAGGTATTTTGAAGCAAATGCCAATAATCTTTCAGGGCCAATTCCAAACCTGAACCTGCCGAGTTTAACAAAACTCCGGCTTTCAAATAATAACCTGGAAGGCCCGTTACCTCCTTTTAACCTCCCGGATCTGGATGAAATGAGGCTTGACAACAACAACATTTCCGGACCTATTCCAAGCTTTAGTTTCCCGGTTGTTGATGAGATCTACCTGAATAACAATAACCTTTCAGACTCTATACCTGTACTTAATCTGCCCACATTACGCTATTTAATATTAAACGACAATGACCTGACAGGGAATTTTAACAATACAAAATTGCCTAATTTGTATAAACTCAGCCTCAGGAATAATGATATTTCAGGGCTTCTCCACATTAAGGAATTTTCACCGAATTTTACCAGTAGTGCTGAAGTACGGAATAATCAGCTGACATTTGAGGACCTGGAACCCAATATCGATATCAATTACTTCTACTATGATGAACAGGACAGTGTTGAACATTTTGAAACACCATCGGGAAACCAAATGATTTTAACTATTGATGTTGGAGGTACTGCAAATTCATACCAGTGGATGAAAAAAGCTGTCAACCAGGAATTTGCCGATATACCGGGAGCCACAAGCGATTCTGTTTCCGTACCTTTTGAGCCCAATGTAATTTACATGTGCAGAATTACAAATTCGATAGCTAATCAGTTAACCCTGTATTCTAAGAAAGGCATTGGCCCTTCATGTATCAGTATTGGTGTCCTTGAATTTTGTACCGAGGCAAGTGAGTGGGAAAAGGGAGAAGAAGACAATCAGATGACCACCAATGGGAAAGTGAACATCAACGACCTGCTTTCATTTGAAGGGAATATAACCATCGATACAACACAGTTAACTTTAAAAGCAGAGGGGGAATTCTACATGAGTGACATACCGCTTCCCGGAGGATCATCTATTGGCAAATTTTCATTCTGCAAAGGAGAATACGAATTGAAACTTGCCGGCGAAGAAGGAGTTATAACCGATTTTGCCAATTCACAACTTGCCGATGTGGGGGAATTATTCGGAATCGGGCTGGAGGTTACAAAACTTGAACTGGTTGGCGGAAGAAATGCCACTGGTGTTAAAATGGATTGCAAAGTCAGTATCCCTGGTATTACCGGCCCGTGTGGCGAAAGCGAAGATGATGAAACAAAAGTAGAGCTCTCAGGTCTTTCGTTTACAACTACAGACGGTGTCAGCCTCGAAGGTGTAAAAATTACCGACCTGGGCATGTTTATCGATGGATTCTGCCTGAAACAACTTGAAATCAGTTACGATTCAGAAAAAGACGTACTTATTTCCGGTGCTTCAGTTGCCCTGCCCTTTGGTGAAATAGGTGGCGGTTTTAAGCTTGCACAAGGTTACCTCGACAGCGTTGCCTGGAGGATTGAAGCTTCAAAACCGGCATTTGTTATCGGAACAACCACCATCGGGGTAAAAGGATGTTTCGGACGCATATCAAATATTACCGATAATCCTCTTGAAGTTGAACTGGGAGGTATTTTTTCTGACATTACCACAGAAAACCTTTATCAGCTTGACATAAGCGGAATGACTAAATGGCCTTCGGTTTTTGGAGCAAAAGGTTCGGGCAAATTCTTTAAACCTCCTTTTGTGGATAAACCATATCAGGTTAACGGTGAAGTAAGCCTTGAATACGATTTTTCTGAGAATATATTTAAGGTTGAAATGACTGGGAAAATAGGTACCAACGATGAAGAAACCTGGTTAATTGACGGAAGCGGGAAATTAACGGTATGCCATAAAACAGCGCCAACAAAAATTGCAGGGGACATTAACGGAAAAATGACCCTGACAGAACTCGAAAAAAAATTCCCTTATACCTGGTTAAACAGTATGTTCAGCCTCCCGATCGAAGGTGAAGCCTCTACTACTCTTGTTTGGGCTAATAATACCCATATTTTAAACGGGCATGCAAAATTCCAGACCGAAACCCGTGGCCCCTATGCCCTAAGGTATGTTATAAACCTTAAAAAAGCATATCGCGATCCTGATTTTTTGTATTGGGACACAAATATTGAAACCAAATCGGCAAAACTAAAAAGCGGGAACACAACCGGAGAGTACAAGGAAGAAGTTGTTATCCCTGAAAATACAGAGTTTGCTGTAATAGGTATCACCAGTGACACCTTACCTCCGGTATCAACATTGACCGATCCTACAGGTAAAATATATGAAATGTCTTCGGAAGAAGATCAGGTGATTTATACAATTTCAACTGACAGTACTCAGGCTTTCTGGACTGTCAGCCAACCCATTTCAGGTGTCTGGAATATTGTACTTACTGATCCATCGGAACAGGATTCAGTTATATTGTTCGTTCAGCAGCCTTTGCCGGAATTGAATATTTCGATGGTACAAAATGGCAATAATGTTACTGTTGCCTGGGACCCAACATATTTGTCGGCTTCCTATGAAGTTTCTATAATGCTTGATGACGACGATTCAGGATTTGATGGTTTTGAAGTTGCCAGTGGAATAGCAAATACCGGACAGATATCGTTTGAAATGAACGATTCATTAAGTGCATGTAATTATCATCTTTATGCCCGGGCTTCAAATGAAAATTCAACCATACAGGATTATGCTGATGGAACCGTTTCAAATCCGAAAGCTATCCTGGCTGCTCCTCTTATTCTTGAGGCTAATTATAATCCGAATACAGGAATTACTACCGTTTACTATGAAAATTCAGAGGATTATAATGCAAATGGTTATATTCTTGAAGTAGTTGACAATTTGGGAAATGATTCTATCTATTCCATTTTAAACGCACGGGGCGACTCAGTTAGACTTGTCATTGAAAACTATGAAAACAAGGCTGTAAGGATGACTTCCTTTGATTTATACGGATTACAGGGATGCCCGTCAGAAGCAGTAGGTATTCACAATACAAGTGCCAGAGAATTGTTTGGAAGCAATAAATTATCTGATGAATTGATTTTTTATCCCAATCCTACGTCAGGGAAAGGGACTATTAAATACCGGCTTGAAAATGAATCTTATTGCGACATTGTAGTTACTGATTTTACCGGCAGGATCATTGCACAACCGGTAAGCCAGGTTAAACCTTCAGGAATCCATCGTGAAGAATGGGATTTCGGGAATATGCCCAATGGTATGTACCTGATTATCCTGAAAACAAACAATAATTTAATTACGGCTAAATGTATTCTTAGCAGGTAAAAAAAAGAAAGGCTGCTTTTCCGGCAGCCTTTCCTTTTCAGGTAGAATTTTAATTAATAACTGAAAATTGTTTGATTATTGTTTGCCCTTTTAATTCAATTGCACAATTATAAATTCCCGGTTTAAAACCATTAATATTAATTTTTAAATTAAAATCTTCGTTTCTAATTGCGGAGCCTGTAATTAATTTCAGAATTTTCCCTTCCATAGTAGAAATGGTAATTTTATCGGCAATTCCGGCTTCACTATCCATTCTGATATTTAAGACCTTGTTTGCAGGAACCGGGAAAAGGGTAATTCCCATATTATTTGTAAGTTCTTTTATGTTTGTATTAACTGTGGCAATTATATTCTCCGGAAATGTATAATGGTTATTTAAACCAATTGTAACAGATGCAGGCAGGAAAGAATAACCCGGCTTTAAAAATGAAATGGTATATTCACCTGGTTCAAGGTTCTGGCAGAAGAAATCACCATTCTCGTTGGTGGTACCAATTACTTTTCCATCGGATATTATACTTACACCTTCAAATCCGGGGCCCCCTGCACTGTTTAATAACACTTTCCCGCTTAGATCCCATACTTCCTTATACTCGGCCGCATAAATTGCAGAACCATAATCATCCCAGTCGTAACCGGCAAAAACAATAGTACCGTCATCAATTATTTTTGGGGGTTTATGGCAGTCCTCCCCGATTTTTTTTGATCCCCCATCACGGTTTGTAAAAATCTCATTAACCCCGTTTCTCCAGACACAAACACCGGTACTGTTAACATCAGGATAATAATAATCACCACCACTTGCCAGTGCAATAATACCTTCCGGCGAAAAAAGGTAAACTGTATAATCATTTTGTACACCTTTCGTATAAACAATATTTCCATTACAGACAGCATAAAAATCACTAAAGATAGAATCAGCAATTTTTAATTGCTCATTGCCATCGAACCTGTATAAGTCGTAATATCCATTATCATACCGGTTGAAAAAAATATTATTCAGGTTATCAACCCTGGGGGATGAAGAGCCTTCATAAACCCCCTGAGGAATTGTTTTTACAATAGTATCTCCGGGTGTGGTATAACGGATATGATAATCCCAGTCGTTTCCCCACCTGTTATCGCCAAACCAGGCTATAAGTCCGTTATCATTAATTACAGGGTACATATTTGGATTATTCACACCGCCTCCCAGATTATGTATCTTACCATCAAATTTATAACACTGTGTTTTAGCTCCGTAATAAGGAGGCTGATGCCAGACCACAACATCGCTATTGTTAATTTTTACATTCGGCTCAAAATTCCAGTAGTAAAAAAGGTCATCGATGAGTTTATGAACGTCTCCGTTATAATACATGATCACATACTTTGTTTTTGAAGGATCTTCACTTGAAGACATACTCCAGACAATATGCCCTTGATCATTAATATCGATCGAATAATAGCTGTATGAATATGACGGAGTTTCCGTTAATTGATATATTATCCCTCCTGAATAAAAGTAAACCTGTTGATGACCTTGTTCGTCGACTCCTACGTATGCGATTTCACCCAGATTATTAACAGCAAAATAATTTGAACCCTCATCAGTTATTTTTTTGATTACATATCTTTTTTCAGAATGTCCTGAAAAGCATATAACCAGGGCAGCAACAAAAAGAATCAGCTTCCTTTTCATAATAGTATTTTATTAGAAAAAACGAATGAAATTATAATGCAATTTAGAAAATAATCGCATTTGAAAATTGACAACTCAGTCCTAAACACCTGAAAAACAGATGTTAGAAAACACTTTTTTAAAACATGGTTAAAAAATAAAAGGAATTGAGTTAACATAACAAAAGAGCCTCTCATCTGAGAGGCTCTTTTGTTGATTTGATTTGAAAATTAAATACTTGCTATATAATTTGCACCCATAAACAGGCCGAAAATTACAGCAAGCCCGGCTAAAGTTCCCAGGGCTAACCAAACCAAAACATGCAGAGGCAAAGATTGTTTCGTGTTTTCTGAATTTGAAATAACAATCTGTTCCTGATTCTCAATTTGTTTAATTGTTTCCATAACTGGTTTATCTCAAAAGACCAAATGTCTTTTATTAATATTCTGCAAAATGAAATAAAATGAAAATAACTATCAAAAGGTAGAATCAGAATCGATATGCAATTAGTATTTTGTTATGATTAATTTAACACTACATCGATAAAACGGTATAGTTTTACGAATATTGTGTCTGCTAATAAAATGACAAAAATGTTTATAAAGCCGACTCAAACTGTTTTAAAAAACGGACATCATTTTCAAAGAAATGGCGGATGTCCTTGATTCCGTATTTGAGCATGGTAATTCGCTCAATCCCCATTCCGAATGCAAATCCTGTATATTTTCTGCTATCGATGTTACAGGCTTCCAGTACATTCGGATCTACCATACCACACCCCAGTATCTCAAGCCAGCCGGTGTATTTACATACATTGCATCCTTTCCCTCCGCAAATCGAACAGCTTACATCCATTTCAGCCGAAGGTTCGGTAAACGGGAAAAACGAAGGACGCAACCTGATTTGGGTGTTCTCGCCAAACAACTCTTTTGCAAAATACAACAGGGTTTGTTTCAGGTCGGCAAACGAAACATTTTCATCCACATACAAGCCTTCGATCTGGTGGAATATACAATGTGAACGGGCTGAAATAGCCTCATTCCTGAAAACCCTTCCGGGGAAAAGGGATCGAATCGGAGGTTGTGTGCGCTCCATTACCCTGATTTGTACACTGGAAGTATGCGTACGAAGCAGTACATCCGGGTCTTTTTCGATAAAAAAGGTATCCTGCATATCGCGGGCCGGATGTTCGGGTGGAAAGTTCAATGCTGAAAATACATGCCAGTCATCTTCAATTTCAGGCCCTTCGGAAATGATAAAACCAATGCGTGCAAAAATGTCGAATATCTCATTTTTTACAATTGAAAGCGGATGCCTTGAACCAAGCTTCATAGGTTCTCCGGGGCGCGTCAGATCAATACCTGTGTCACTTTCAGTTTTGCTTTCCAGGTTTTCTCTTAATTGGTTGATTTTATCCAACGCAAAATTTTTCAGGTCGTTGATAGCCTGCCCCACTTCCTTTTTCTGATCAACCGGCACATTTTTAAAATCAGCAAAAAGCTGGCTTACTTTTCCTTTTTTACTGATATATTTAATACGCAGGTCTTCCACTTCTTCAACCGAAAAAGCAATAATTGCAGAAATTTCTTCCCTGATAGCCTTTATTTTTTCTAACATCTCCTGAAATTTTGAACAGCAAAGATAATGAATCGTTTGAAAACATCAGAAACAGGAGTAACAATCATTGATATGTATTAAAAATCTTAAACAACTTTCTTTTTATAAAAATGGTACAGGATCAAAATAAAAACCAGGTGCACTAAAATTCCGATAAAAAAACTGAACATAAAAGCATTCCTGGAATTAATACTTTCGAAAACATCAAAAGTCCAGAAAAAAGGGAGGATCCCAAAAAAATATTTCCAGACTGCTGGAATAAAAAAAGCCGCGATGGGCAAAACCAAAAAGGTATTCAATCCTTTATACATTGTCACTGCCTCAATTTTATTTTTTGAAAATAAAACGATTGCCAGGGTAAGAATCGGTGGGATCATCGAAAACAATATTGAAACCGGGATCGTTTTAAAAAAGGGAATAACTACCAATCCATTCAGCAGAAGAATCAGCATTGAAAACAAAAATCCCAGTACAATCATAAAACCTATCCGGCATTTTAAAACAAAGTTTGGAGGGAAAGGAATGATCCGTAATAAAATATCGACATTTTCATCCCTTTCATCCAGTAGAATAAAACCCATCAGATACGCCGGAGTTGAGGCCACAATAGCTGTTAATGCCGCTACAATTATCCAGTAATAATCGGGTAAAGCAGGTACAAATTCTGAAATTTTTGCAAATCCAAACCTGCAAATCAGAATGATGGCTACAGGAATAATTAATATAAAAAGAAGGCTTTTATCCCTGAAAATCATTTTCAGGTCAACTTTTACGACCGATATAATTTGTTTCAGCTTCATCTGTTTTCAATTATATGTTTTACAAAAAGGCGTTTTGAAATCAGATAGGTAACACCGATTGAAATTCCCAAATATAAAAAGGCATAAATCAAGGTGGTAACAGGAACAGATTCAAAAGTTGCTTCAAACAGAATAAATGAGGCGTTGGTTGGAATCAGATATAACCAGAATGCATCTGTTACATTAAAAAGTCCAAGGTAAGGCAGCGACAAAGGCATCAGAAATAAAGGTATTACAATTATATACTGGTTAAAGGTTTTGACTTTTGCCACTCCTATAAATCCCAAAAATACAAACAGTATAGAAGAAAGAAAAGTAGCCATGATAAACATCAGATAATTAAACCGGAATCCATGTCCGGCAAAAATGATTGCAAAACAAATAATCATCGTTACCAGCGTTAAAGCAATGGCTTTTGAAAAAAGGTACTGCCACACTTTCACAGGGGTTACAACCAGAGCCTGAAGCGTATTCGAACCTTTTTCAAATAATACCAGCACTCCAATAAAAACAAAACCCATAAAGGTCGGATCAGAAAATATAACTGCAATCAGAATATCGTCGTTGCCCCTCAGGTTAAACAGCAAAAAAATACCTGCGTAAATAACAGCTATAACAATGGCTATGGTTAAAATATTGTAACGTACAAGGAATCTGAGGTCCCAGCGGATGGTTCTAAGAAGCAGTTTCATGATTAATCAGTTTTTTACCTGTTACCTGAATAAATATATCATCAAGCGTAGCTTCCTTTGAATGGATCGAACGAATGTGGTTTTTCCTGAGAATATTGAGGAATTCTGCATTTTCTGCCAGCCCCTCAATGGGGAATTCAGCAGAATGGATCCCATTGTTTTCATATTCGATTTTTATAATCCTTTTCCCTCCGAGTTGTTTGATATTCCTTGGTGTATCGGTTATTTCAAGTTTCCCGTCAACAATAAATGCAACTCTGTCGCACAGTTCATCAGCATCGTGCATGTTATGCGTGGTTATAAAAACAGTTTTTCCAGATTTTTTCTGTTCCAGGATTATGTTTTTAATTTTCCTTGCATTTATCGGGTCAAGACCGGAAGTTGGCTCATCGAGGAATAAGATTTCCGGATTATGCATCAACGAACGGATAAAATTTAAGCGCATTTTCATGCCTTTTGAGAAACTTTCAACTTTTGTATCGGCATCATCTGCCAGACCTACCTGATCCAATAGTCCTTTTAAGTCAGAGTTTTTATTTTGATAAAATTCCGAAAAGAACTTCAGGTTTTCCAGGGCGGTTAATTTCAGGTAATGATTGGGCAATTCGAAACACACACCAATTTTATTAAAATAATCTTTGCTCACGCTTCCCAATTCACGGTTTAAAATTTTTATACTGCCTGAATATCCGGAGAGCAGTTTTATCAGGATTTTCTGAGTTGTACTTTTACCGGCGCCGCTGGGACCAAGGAATCCGAAAATTTCACCCTCGCTGACTGAAAAAGAAATTCCTTTTACTGAGGGAGATGAATTTCCGGAATAAGTGAATTGTAGGTTATCAACTTTAATCATTATTGTAACATTTAGGATTCAACTTTCTTTGTTGAAAAAAATATTTTACAGTTTTAAATTCTTCTTTTAATTTGGAATGCTGGAATATTGGAAATTGATCTCAAACTAACAATTAACATTTTTTCCATTCTTCCATCTTTCCATCGTCCTATTAATAATTTTTTCAGTACTCATCGAATACAATTTCAAAGTCATTTTTAAGGCGCAATTTCTTTTATCTGGGTTTTATTTCAAATCCGTTTCTGATTATTAAAATTATCTGATCGACAACTTTCATGATCTCCTCTTCAGAAAGTTCGAATAACTTCTGATCTTTTTTAATATTCTCCTTAAAGTTGACCTTTTTATTAAACGCCAGATATTCATAAATACCCATTTGCGACTGGTAAATAAAATGAGAAGCCATGTCGGGTTCCAGTTCCGGATTTAATTTTCCTTTTTCCTGAAACTGAATTATCAGATCCCTGGTAAGTTTAATAGCTTCGCTTTTTATATTGTCGTAAAGTTTTGTAACCTCCGGAGTATCTGTCTCAAGCATCAGGTTGTAAAGGAAAATACTTTCCAGGGGATGTTTTATGTCGAAACTTATTTTATTCCTGAAATTTTCCTTCAGAATATCAAAAAAATCAAGCGACATATTTTCAAGTAAAATCCCCAGTTGCTGTATCCGCAAATAATAGGCATTTTTTGTAAGGAAAGTATAAAGGTCAAGTTTACTATCGAAATAACGGTAAAAACTTCCCTTGGCAATTTGCAGGCGTTTTACTATGTTTGAAACCGAAGCAGTTTTATACGAATTATAAACAAATTCTTCATACGAAATCCTTAGTATTTGTTCCTTCCGTTCTTTTTTCAAATTATGAAAAGTCTTTAATGGCATAAACAAAGTATTAAATGCGACTTACCGGTCGCCAAGTTAATACTTTTTAGCGACTAACCGGTCGCATTTTGCAATTATTTTTTTGATTGTTAATTTAATTTTACATCAGAAGTTTTTAAATTACTCGTTAATAAAAACTTTCAAAAAAACAGGATGATGGTCGGAGTTTTCAAAGTCCAGATTTTCAGTATGAATATTCAGTCCTTCAACATTTGGTGATAAAATAAAATAATCAATAATGGTTGACTCTGTTTTTCCTTTTTGCAGAGGAGTTTCAATTTCACGGTTGGTAGGGGTAGCCGGATCCCAGATAATGGTCCATCCTTCAGGAAAAAGGCTGTCATCCATTTCCACCCGGGTAACGGCAGCATAGGCAACATCAACTTTTGAGACATCGTACTCCGGTGGATTTTGATTCCAGTCGCCTCCGGCAACCACATAATTCCCTTTTTTGTATTCCTCCACCATGAGGTCACGAATTACAGGCATTTCGAGCATTCTGAGTTTTCCTCCCGCATCATAAGCTGAATTATGTGTATTTAGCAAAACCAAATGCTTTCCATTTCCGGCATCAAATCGTGAAACAACAAAACAACGGTCGAGCATAAAAAGGCGCTTGGGCCATGCATAAGCCGAATGGAAGGCCATCCTCTGAGAAGATACAGGTTGAACTTTGGATAAATTCATTTGCCCTGCCTCAACCTTTCCCAACGGATTTAAAAAAGGGACAGGCACAAATTTTACGTTGTAATTATCATCGTATGAATAAAAATAATCGGGAAGTGCTTTAGATATAATTTCAATTTCGTTCTGCCGGTTTGTCCTTGCTGAATTTTCATCAACTTCCTGTAAAATAATAAAATCGATTGTTGTATTCTTTTTCAGAAAGGCTACTACTCCGTTTGTATATTTATCAACCAGTATATCTGTTGGCCTAACCATTTCACCGCCGTCATAAAAAAAATCCATTTCTGCTCCTAAACCGCAAAATCCAATATTCCACGATAAAAATGTTAGTGTGTCAGAATTAATTCCCTCTCCATTAATTCTTTCAGATATTTTGAGATCAACTTTATCCAGAGACCGATAATCGGTTAAAGTTCCATAAAGTATTACAAATCCGAGATATAACAAACATAAAGTAATAACGAGGAAAATGACTTTCAGTAGAAGTTTTACTTTTTTCATTCAACACCCTTTAAGTTCGCCTATGCAAGTTAAGATTTTATTCAATATTAACCTGTTGTGCGGTTAAAATTATAAAGCATTAATAATAAATCATTTATAATAGATCCCCATCCCGGTCTTCCCCCAATTGGGGGAAGATGTCCAATAGACAGAAAGGGGTCTGCTATTGAAAATCAGTTAAATAGACAAAATCATTTTATCTTTAAGATCAAACCGCACAATCCGTTCAATATTTATCAAATCTACCCGGGATATTAATAATTTACGGCTTCCCAAAGGAATCTTTCCGCGAAAATAAATGAACAGCATGGTTTTCATTTTTTTTCTTGTTGGGGAACCTTTTCCAAAGTTTGAAACTTTGGAAAAGGAAACTTTCCGAAAAGCAATGAATAGTTTAAATACCTCATTCAAATTATTAAATTTAAAAGGTTAAATTTTCTTCGGAAATGAGCGATCTAAAAATAATTCAGATTCATTCGGGTTTTGTTTCTCCGGTTTTAATAGCAAACGGGGAAAATTCTATCCTTGTTGACACCGGCAGGAAAGGTTTTGGAAATGAGATATTAAAAGCAATTATTTCAAAAGGATTAAAACCTGCCAACATTAAACTGATCATTTTAACACATACCCATTTTGACCATGCCGGCAATGCACGGTTCCTGAAAGAAAAAACAGGTGCAAAAATTATTGTCCATAAAAACGAGGCAAAATGTCTTGAAAAAGGATATACCATTATCCCACGTGGCACCATACCCTTTTCTAAAAGAATGTCATGGCTGGGAAGAAACCTTTTCCCGTTTATCGGTAAATACCCATCTGTAAAACCGGATATAATTGTTGAAAATGAGCTTGACCTCGCAGATTGGGGAATAGATGGTAAAATTCTCCATACTCCGGGGCACACAAAAGGTTCGCAATCTGTTTTAATTGGCAATTCCCTGCTTGCCGGTGATGCTTTTTTTAACCGGGGATTAAAAGGTGTTTTCCCTCCGTTTGCAGATGAGCCTGAGCTTTTAATAAAAACATGGGAAAAAATCTTCAAACTAAATATTAATAAAATTTATCCGGGGCACGGAGCAGCATTTAAAATCGACAGAGCTATTGAAACCTATGATGATATAAAATCAAAATATTTACAAAACTGATTTATCCTGAAATCTCTACCTGAGATTTTTATAAATTAGCTGAGCCTTTTCTTTTATGTATCGGTAATAATCTTCCTGAGAACGATATGTATTGCCAGGATCGGTAATATTGTATTCATTTTTCAATTCCGGATCCAGGATTCGGGCTTTGGAATTGTCTTTTAACTGAATTTCCAGCATTGTTTTTAATTCCATCTGAATTTCAGGATCGTAAACCGGGCAGGCAACTTCAATCCGTCGGTTTAGGTTTCGCGGCATCCAGTCGGCCGATGCAATAAAATATCTTTCATTGCCACCGTTCCCGAAGATGAAAATCCTTGAGTGCTCAAGGTATTTATCAACTATACTGATTGCTTTAATGTTTTTTACGATACCTCCTTTTCCTGTTTTCATTCCGTAAATACCTCTTACGATCAGCTTGATCTTTACACCGGCATTGCCTGCTTTATAAAGCTTTTTCATCATCTCAGGGTCAATCAGGCTGTTCATTTTCAGGATCATCCATGCCTCTTTGCCTTCTTTAGCCAGGTTGATCTCGTTATCAACCATTTCAGAAAAGAAATCGCGCATTCGAAAAGGGCTGACAACCAAATGTTCGTAATTAAAACTTTTATAATTGTGTTTGAAAAAATCAAAAATACCCGCAACTTCGTTTGCAATTCTCGGGTCGGCAGTAAGCAACCCTTCGTCGGCATAAACCCTGGCAGTACCTTCATGAAAATTCCCTGTTCCCACATATGCATAATTCCGAAGTTCTCCTTCTTCTTCCCTTTGTATCCATGTGAGTTTGGAATGGACTTTTAATCCCGGGATTCCGTTAATCACCTTGGCCCCCTCCTCCAGCAATTTGTTCGACCATTCAATGTTTGCCTCTTCATCGAAACGTGCCTGCAATTCAATTACCACAGTTACTTTCTTCCCATTCCTGATGGCATTTAACAAGGAATTTACAACTTTTGAATAGGTGGCAACTCTGTAAATTGTAATGCCGATTTCCCTCACCAGCGGGTCGATTGCAGCTTCACGCAAGAGGTCGATATAATGAGCGAAAGTCTGATAAGGGAAGTGCAGCATTACATCTTTATTCCTGATTACTTTTAAAATACTTGTATTTGGCAATAAATCCCAGTGCCTCAGCGATGGCTGTTTTGCATAATAATGATGTGGATTCCCTATTTCAGGGAAATCCATAAAATCTTTATGGTTGTGATACCTGCCACCCGGAAGACTATTCTCGTCTTTGTCGAGCTTCATTTTTTTGAAAATAAACTTTAGCAGGTCCTTAGGAATATCGCGGTCGTAAATAAGCCTGACAGGCCGCCCTTTTTTTCTTTTTTTCAGGCTGGCTTCCATTTTTTCCATAAAACTTTTTGAAATATCGTCGTCGATATCCAACTCAGCATCCCGGGTAAGTTTTATGGTGTATGCTTCAAAAACATCGTAATCAAAAATACAGTATAGGTCGTTCAGGCAATAACGGATAACATCGTCGAGTATGATTACAAATTTATTGTCTTCCTCTTTGGGCAGAACTAAAAACCTGGATACCGATTTACTTGGTATTCTTACCAATGAATATGAAAACTTTTCAGGATCATCCAACATAGAAAGCTTAACTGCCAGATAAACAGAACGGTCGCGCAAATACGGAAATGGAGTTTCACTGGAAAGCATGATAGGAACCAGGTTTGGCAAAACTGTTTCATGGAAATATTTCCTGACAAATTTACCCTGTGATTCACTTAAATCAGTTTCGTTTATCAGAAAAATATTATCTTTCCTTAGTTCATTAAAAATACTTTTAAATATTTGCTGAACTTCGGATTGCTGGGAAATTACAACTTCAAGTATTTTATCGTAAAGTTCTTCAGGGGTAATTTCACCCAACAGGTTTTCTTTGTCTTCGCCGTAACTGACCATCCTTCTTACATTGGCAACCCGGACCCTGAAAAATTCATCGAGGTTATTTGAAAAGATACCTATAAAACGGATCCTCTCAAACAGAGGTGTATTCGGGTCGATTGCTTCCTGAAGCACTCGTTCATTAAACGAAAGCCAGCTTATTTCCCGGTTTATAAATTTCCTTTTCAGATCCATAATTTTATTGACCATTTATTAACACGGCAACATGCCCGGTAGTTTATGCAAGATCGAAAAACCTGCGCGATTTTCAAAGAATTATTTGCATTTGAGCTTTTAAAAGTACCTCTTTTACAAAATCAGAGTTTTCTATTTCGTTAAAAGGAGTTAAACTTTTAACAGGAGGCAGGTTGTCTGAATTTAACCCCATTTTCCACCAGCCAACCGTATGCCATTTACCAAGCTTAAACCCAATCGAAATTAATTCGCCGGCTTTTTGAAATCCCATTTTTTCATGAAAAGAAACACTTTCAAAATTAGGCAAAGTGATAACAGCCAGAAGATTTACTATCCCCTGATATTTAAGAATCTCTATTAAAGCAGTGTACAATGTTTTTGCTATTTTTCCCCTTCTGAAATCCGGATGTACATAAACCGATACTTCCTTGCTCCACTGATAAGCCTGCCTGCTTCGAAATTTGGATGCATAGGCATAACCTGCAACTTTACTATCAACCAAACAAACAAGAAAAGGTAATTTTTTCAATATACCAGACACCCTGTCCCACATTTCTTCAACGTTAGGGATTTCAATTTCAAATGTTACAGGTGTATCTTTTACAAAAGACGAATATATTTCAAGAATCCCCGGAATTTCATCGTATGAAACACATTTTATTTCAATCCTGCTACTCACCTCCGAATTCCATTAAATAGGCCTTGATAAATCCATCAAGTTCGCCATCAAGCACAGCCTGGATATTACCGGTTTCATAATTGGTACGGATGTCCTTAACCATTTTATATGGCTGAAGCACGTAAGAACGAATCTGTGATCCCCATTCAATCTTTTTCTTTTGCGATTCAATCTCCATAGATTTTTCACGGCGTTTGCGAAGTTCCATCTCGTATAAGTGAGATTTCAGAATGTGGATAGCATTTTCCTTGTTGGCGAGTTGGGAGCGGCTTTCCGTGTTTTCAATCATAATGCCTGTTGGCGCATGCCTGAGACGGACACCGGTTTCAACTTTATTTACATTTTGCCCCCCTGCACCACCGCTACGGAAAGTATCCCAGGAAATATCCGCCGGATTTACTTCTATTTCAATCGAATCGTCGATTAACGGCGCAACATAAACCGATGAAAAAGATGTCATTCGTTTATTCTGTGCATTAAATGGCGAAAGCCTTACCAGCCGGTGAACCCCATTTTCACTTTTCAGGTAGCCATAAGCGTAATCACCTTCAATTTCAACAGTACAACTCTTAACACCAACCTCATCGCCAGCCTGGAAGTCCATCATTTTGTATTTGTACCCGCTTTTTTCACACCAACGGAGATACATCCGAAGAAGCATTTCAGCCCAGTCGTTACTTTCGGTGCCACCTGCACCGGCATTGATTTTAAGTACAGCCCCCAGCCTGTCTTCTTCATTACGAAGCATGTTTTTTGCTTCCAGTTCTTCAACTTTTGAAACAGCTTCAGCAAATGCTGTGTCAACTTCTTCTTCAGATGCTTCATCAGCTTCAAAAAAATCAAATAAAACCTGAAAATCTTCCACCAACTGATTTACTTCTTTAAATCCATCTGTCCATACTTTAATGGAGCGGATAGCTTTCATCTGTTTTTCAGCTTCTTTGGGGTCGTTCCAAAATGAAGTATCCTGGGTTTTAAGCTCTTCTTCCTGAAGTTGAATTAATTTTGTTTCGTAGTCAAAGATGCCTCCTCAACGCATCCCGGCGTTCCAGTAAATCATCCAACTGGTCTTTTAAAATCATATCATTCGTATAAGGGAAACAAAAGTACAAAGATTTTCTGATAAAAGGCCAAGCTGTTGTACCTGCCAGTGTTTTTTAAAATGTATGCTTTTTCACTAAATTCTTTATAAATTCTTTTGATCCCTGAATACTCTGAAAAGATTTATTTCTTCGAAACGCAAAATAAACCTTACTTTTTGTAAATAATTCCCGGAAATGTTGTTCGAATACGATTGGATATTTTTTGACATAACAAGCGGGAAGTATAGTTCAAAAAAGTCTTTAACAATGTTTGCTTTTATCCCAGCCTCGTAAAAAAACCGGGTATTGGAATACCCAACCACGGGGTGCGGGTTATTGACAAATGCAACATCGGCAAACAATTGAAGCGGAAGAAAGTCGGGAAGGGGTAATGAAGAAGCCATGTTGGCCGATATTAACCAGGTGCTTGTCTGGCCCAAAGGCGAATACACTGCAAATCCACCATTTGTTTGTTCAAACTGATTGGAAAGAATAGCAGGAGATTCAGGATCTTCAAACCTTCCGGCGTAAAGTTCCCTATACAGGTAATCATCGGTACCGGATATTCCGCTTAACTTAAAATTATATATCGGCGGCAGGTTTTCTTTTTTGTTTAAAAACCCTCCGGCAAATAAACGCAAATCAAAGGTTTTTTTCTGTGTAATATCAAAGCGGTAATTTGCTTCAAGATACGTTTTAACAAAACTGTTACTTGCTTCAATATTTAATCCAACATCGTATGGATTGATATTTCTGCGGTTAATGTGTTCGAATTGCAGGGTATAAAACAGTTT
>JAFGGF010000214.1 GCA_016930735.1 Prolixibacteraceae bacterium | reverse complement strand
ATTCGAGGAACGAGGTTGGAGATTTTTTCAAAAACCCGGAGGGCTTGACCTTGACGTGCGTGGGCGGAAAATACCTTTGTTATCGGTTTTGATTTTCGGAGGGTACCCCTACCCTGTTTATTTTACGGGGAGGGTTGAAAGCTAGAACGAGGAAGAATTACCCCGGGGGGTGGGCTTGGCTTGTGACATTTCGTAAGAGAACGTGTGGTGGCCTGTGTGGCAAGTGCTGAGGAACGAAGCTCTTGTAATTGAAACCCATAAATCCCCTAAAGGGGACTTAAAAAAGGGAAAATTTTGAACAAAGGATAAATAATAAAAACGTTACAAATTGCAAAATAAGGCTCTAAAGGTGGAGCAAACCGGAATGAAGCGGAAATAGCGGTCGGCTGAGCTACTGATTATGAATTTGTTAGAACCACAATTTCACTTTGTTCATTCTGGTTTACAAATTCTATATCGGCATTAAACAAAGTTTAAAATGAATGGTGGAACAGCCGCTGCGTATTGAAGCGTAAATGAAGGTTTGCGGAGGCTTTTGTGCCTGGTGTTGTTACGGAGTACTGCCGATGGAGACAGGGCAAGTGTAGTGAAGGAATGAGTAAAAAGTGGCGAGGATACGAGCCGCTTTTACGAATGAGTGAAACTACTCTTGCCTTATGTATTTTCTCAAATTTTGTAGAAATGTAAGTTTTGTTTGAGGTTTTGACGGAGTGAGGCACGAACGGAGACAAAAGCGAAAAGTAAACGATTGAAATACAAAAAATGAATTTATTTCACGTTAACTTTCCAATAACCGCCTCTATTCGGGCCTATTCTTTTAATTAAACCATTTTTCCGCATGGATGCTATTTGTTTTTCAACTGCACGTGCTGATATCCCAATAATTTCTGCAATACCTTTTGCTGAAATTTCCGGTGTCTTTTCAATTAAAGCAATAATTTTCTCCGAACTTTTCTCCGAACTTTTCTCCGAACTTTTTTTGTTATTCGGAATAGAATCCTTAGGGCGTTGAAGGGTAACGGTAAACATGCCTTTTGTGCTGTATTCCGGAACAGGCAAACCAGACTCTTTCATCAAGTCATTCATTCGTACAATACCGGAACCAATTTGTTCAACCAATTGCATCCTGGCAAACAGACCGAAAATAAGCGGGTTTCTTGAATGGCTTCTTTTGCCAAAATCCTTCATGTTTATTGCGCTCACTAAGCCACCGGGATTGCTGATTTCAACCCTGTCATCGTAAAGCTCAACAATAGTAGTTGCCCCTTTATCGTAATAATCACGATGAGAAAGAGAATTTATAATGGCTTCTTTAAAGACGGTTTCAGGAATTTCCCATATTTCTTTTCTAGGCCCTGAACCTTGCCCTTCAATATCGTAACTAATATTTATTTTTTCTTTTAACCACTGTATCGATTTTATGTACTGGGCATTCAGTGGACCACCAAAAAACTTATCATCGATAATAAACCGTTTGTCTGTACCTTTAAAAGCAACACATCGAACAATTGCTTTTTCAAAAATTATTTCAGGCTGTTTCCCGAAAAACAAAACAGCTCCATTTTTAAACAAATTTTCTTCAGTGAATAGCTTAAGGTTGCGGAAAATTTGATCGTTAGGTATATTCTCAGATAAACGTGCAGCTTTTTTGAAGATTAAAAGCAAATCATTATCAAGGTCGCTAGCAGGATCAAAGGTTTTGCAAGGGCCTTCATCGAAATAAATTTTGTCCGACTGTTGAAAGAAATCCCTCATTTGTTCAGCTGTTGTCAGCTTTTGAGTATTAGGCCCAAGGCGAACATAAATAGCACCAGAGAGGACATAAGGCTTATTAACACCCGAAGGCACTTCGATCACACCTACCGATTTTCCTTCCACTTCAATTACCGACAATGAACAATTGAGTGATGGGGTAATTTCACCAATTGAATTTTGAATGGCTGAACGTTTAGTATTGTCAATGGTTACTCCCTGAATTGTATTTTTATCATCAACTCCTATAAGTACAACCCCACCGGTAGCATTTGCAAAAGCACATACTTCCTCTGTGAGCTCTTTTACTTTGGAAGGAACTGATATTTTAAATTCGGCATTATATCCTTCACCACTAGCAACAATCAATTTTATGTCAGCTGCTGAAATCATAATATTTTCTTGGTAATACAAATATACTTTTACTTTCTATGTTTTTGAATTTTAAAATTGAAAATGCACAATTGATTTTTTTGGCTATGCTAATACAGAAAGTTTACAATAAAAGTTGGATATAAAATACCGGCCAACGCATGCGTTTTAATGGGTTGACGAATTTACCCTGGAGGGACAGGCGCGGGGCGC
This sequence comes from Prolixibacteraceae bacterium, assembly GCA_016930735.1. GTDB lineage: Bacteria > Bacteroidota > Bacteroidia > Bacteroidales > Prolixibacteraceae > JABMQB01. The sequence goes on along the minus strand of JAFGGF010000214.1, from coordinate 23,394 downwards.
ATTTGGGAGCCTGTTCCGGAAGGGTGAATGAGGAAACCCATGGTGTGGGGGCTCGTGGGGCTATTTTGCATAATGCCCTTATAGGACGCGCAAGGTATGCCGTTTGTAGAAGGAAGGAGGTTGACGGGTACTACCCGCCTTCGCTGAAGCTACGGCGGGTACTATAAGAAGGGATTATGTAACAATAGTGAAGGCAAAGAGCATTATAACATTCCAGGAGTATATCTAAACTGAGGAAATAATATTAATCTCATTTTAAGCTAATTAACTCAATTTTAAGGTTTTGTTTTTTCACATATTTCGTAAATATTTGTGAAAAAAATAACCAGGCATAATAACGAAAGTTACTATAATGATCCAACCTGGAATTTTCCTGTTACACTATTAGAAATCATTTAAAAAGATATCATTATGGGAACACATACTAATTACTATTGGCTAATTCTTTCATTGTTAAGAGTTAAGGATGAGTTAAGCCTTATAAAAAACCCAAAGCATCAGTCATTAATTGAACTGTTGCAAAATAAAGAGATAATTAGCACAGAAGATGGGCTGGAGGTTATTCCCTCAAATAAAGATATTGCTCAAGAACTAAATATCCCTGCAACAAAATGTAACAAATTATTAAGAGAATTACGGGATAAGCTGATCACAAGTTTCTGGAATAATCCATCAGAAATAAAGGAAGTTATACACGAAGTTTTTATCTTAAGGTATTATGATGAAATAAAGTATTGGAATAAATCTGTAAAATTTTCTGATAAGAGTTTTTTTATCAGGGTAAAACTCCCTGTTACTCCTAAGATTGGTGAAATTATGGAATTTGAGCTTGCAGATCAGGATGAATTTTATAGAGGTACAGTGCATGAAATTACTCACAGTATTAAAGGGCATACTCAACTCATTCATTTGTTTTTGGATGTTACCAAGAATGAATATTACAGATGGATGGATTTGAAGAAAGAATATGAAAGCCAGGAAAGAATGATAAAAGAATATGTTTAAAAATCATTTTTAAAAATCCCTAGTTTGGGAAGCGCAGATCGCAGATCCGCACTAGCTTTTGTAAATCCGAATGAGCAGGTTATTGTTGGGTTTAGATAATTATGGGTAAGCTCTGTATCATAAAAAAAATTTAATGGACAACGACTATGAATAATAACATTAAGGAAGTTATCAATTTTTTTAAAAAACAATGATAATAACATTTTAAGATACCTTATTAACTTGAATCTTATATTTATTGAATTCTTTTTTTGTTATTTTTCGGTACTATTTAAAATATGAAACGAATTTTCTCCTCTATATGGTTCCTTTCACTGATTCTCAGTATTCCTGTGATTCTTTTTCTTCCGCCTGTTTTTGAAAAGTATAACCTTAAATTTGAAAAAAAATCAAAGATTCTGGGTGGTATTAATAAAAATGCATATTTCATTGATCTTGAAAATGATGGAACAATTGAGCGTATCGAATCTTTTTATTTGCCAAATAACGGGAACCAGTTTTCTTTTCAGCTATTCGCAGAAAACGGAGGGATGGTGGAACAAGTCAACTGGCCAGGTGCTTACCACACATTTACAAGCTTTTTAAGATTTTTTGATGTTGACAATGATGGACATAAGGAAATTTATTCTTTCAGAATCCAAAACGACTCGTTATGGTTACAATGGATCCAAATGACCCCTGTAATTGGAGAAATAAATTCATTACCAGTATGTCCATTATATACCTACCGTGACAGTTTATACAACTATTCTGTTGGCCCCCTTTACTGTGAAGATCTGGAGGGCGACGGAATAAACGAATTAATTTTTGCTGTTGCTGCAGGATATTCCATTATTCCACGCCAGATTTTCAAAGTGGATATTACAAAGAGAATGCTATATGCTTCAGAGAATACAGGATGTGCAAATTCCCAGTTACATTTTTATGACCTTGACGGTAATGGAATTAAAGAAATTATTGCGGATGGAGATGTAGCTCCTTTCAGGGAAGAATATGATTTACCATATAATAAACCTTCTCCGTTTTTAAAAATACTGAATTCAGATTTAAGCTATTACTTACCTCCTATCCCTTTCCATTCAGGTATAACAAGCCGAACCAGGTCGGTACTCTTTAAAAAAGATGGAAAATCTTTTATTCAAACTGCATTTATGTCGAGAAGCGCCGATTACCCTTCTTTTGTGACTTATATACTTGATAAAGATGGAATAAAAACAGATTCCCTGTTAATCGAAAGTGAGGATAGAAACAGGGTGCTGTATATTTTTCAAAACATAAAAGGGAATATCATAACCCAGATCTCACCTGGTGAATTGCTTGAAATTACAAATTCGTTGAAAATTGTTAAAAAGGTTTTTCTAAAACCAGCCATCGATTTTAATTTTAAAAGTAAAACAGATATTAATGAGGATGGCAATGAAGAATATTTCTTTTCCGATTATTCATCAAAGGAACTTTATCTGTTTACCGATAACTTTAAATGGTCAGTTAAATTACCATTAGAAAGTCCGGAATTTTATATAACTGAGCCTAAAATAATTTCAAAAAACAGATTCTATTTTAATGCAGATTCCTACTACTTTATTTATTCCTTCAAAATGAATCCGTTTTACTGGTTCCGGTTACCGCTATATTTATTTATCTATTTAGCAGGAGTTTTATTTTTTCATGTGATCCTGAAATCAAATGAAAACCGGCTGCGAAGACAATATGAACTCCGTGATCAGGTAAGAGAGCTGCAACTGAAAAGTTTCCGCAGTCAGCTCGATCCTCATTTTGTTTTTAACACATTCAATGCCATTGCTTCGGTCATTAAAAAGGGGGAAAATGAAACAGCCTATAAAACCTTTATGCACTTCTCAAAGCTCATTCGTCAAACCCTTTCAAATATTAACAATGATTATGTTTCACTGAAAGAAGAACTTCAAACGGTTACAAATTTTATCGAGTTGCAAAAGGTACGTTTCAGGGATTTGTTTCACTATGAAATCAATTGCAGAGATGAAGCTCTGAAAGAGCAGAATATTCCACGGATGATTATTCAGGTGCATGTTGAAAATGCCATAAAACACGGTTTACGGCCCAGAAAAGAAGGAGGGTTGTTATCGGTAAGAATAGGTAAAGAGGCTGAACGGATGCACATTGAAATAACCGATAACGGCATTGGCCGTGAAGCCTCTAAAAACCTGCGAACCCATTCAACGGGCATCGGCACAAAAACCATGGATGCCTTCATAGAACACCTGAACAAAACCAACAAACAAAAGATTGTGCAGGAAGTGGAGGATTTGTACGATGATACAGGGAATGCATTGGGGACAAAGGTGGTGTTGCTGATACCTTTCGGATTATAATGTTTTTCATAAGCATGAAATGCTTGTAAAATTTCCAATATTGAATATTCAATAACTAATTTCCAATTGTTTTAAAGCGTATAGGCGCCGTTGGTGCGCAAGTTTTGTAGTCCCGGGTTTTAACCCGGGGATTCAGTGAAGTATGTTACATAAATCGGCCACGGTAGTTTCTACTCAAAAGATTTATCGTTGTATGGCCGATATGGAAAAACTACCGACAAATGAAATACCCCATTTTCATAATACCTCCCCTTCCGTCCGGGTGAACCAACAAGCCTTTTTCAACGCCTTACCGCGGACGGTTTTTCAAAAGCATTCATTAGCATCACCTCCTTAAAAGGCGGAGTTAGTGAAATTGTCAACTGCCGTTATATAACTTTCACTAACACCACGCTTTAGCGTGGTGAAAAAATAGCGACAATTTATTTCACCGGCCACGGTAGTTCCTGCTCAAAAGATTTATCGTTGTATGGCCGATATGGAAAAACTTCCGACAAATGAAATACCCCATTTTCGCAATACCTCCTTTTCCGTCCGGGTGAACCAACAAACCTTTTTCCACGCTTTACCGCGGACGGTTTTTCGAAAGCATTCATTAGTTCTCCGCCTTAAAAGGCGGAGTTAGTGAAAAAGCCTTCTGCCCTTGAAATACTCACTAACTCCAAGCTTTATCGATTACTCACACGGTGATAGGTAAGGGAGAGAGATTCGCAAAACGCTCACTAAAACAGTGCTTTAGCCAAGCGGTAAGCAATGCAATATCAATAGAATGGGATTTAACCCAAAAAATATTTTTCTTTAATTTTACAAAAATGGTTATTCTTGCTATTTTTAACATGCACAATAACTTATACCTGACCAATGAACAAACCCGGCGAAACTATAAAGGCCCTTTTAGTAGATGATGAGCCCGAAGCAATTGAATATCTCACAACGCTAATTGCAGAAAGTTCACCAAACGTTGATGTAGTGGCCACAGCCTCTGATATTAAAGAGGCTTTTCAAAAAATAACCTGCATATATCCCGATCTTGTTTTCCTCGATATCCAGTTGCACGAACAAACGGGCTTTGACCTGATAAAAAAACTGAATGAAGTTTCACTTTCTCCCTACATTGTTTTTGTAACGGCCTACGACCAATTTGCCATTGATGCCTTTAAGGCCAACGCGCTCGATTATTTATTGAAACCGGTTGAAGCAGATGATTTAATCCGGGTACTTAATAAATACTCGTTATCCAGTAAAAATGAAAATATCTCGCGGCAGTTGGATAACCTGTTGAACCATTATCAAACAAAAATAAAATTTGCCACACGTACCGGTTATATTTTCCTTTTACCCAATGACATTGTATATTGCAAAGCCGATGGCAACTACACCGAAATTTTTTTAAACGATGGTTCCAAAAAGGTGGTATGCCAAAACCTGAAAAAACTAACCAAAATACTGCCTGCAACTCAATTTATACGAATAAGCCGTTTTCATATCATTAACGAGCTATATCTGGCAGAAGTAAACCGGGTAAAAAAAGAGTTCATTTTGGAAGTAAATGGGAAAAAGTTGATTATGCATTATTCTTCGGTTGCGGGTTTTTAAAGGGACTGGCGGTTTTCAATTGACTTGCTATAAACTACAATGAATTTTCCAAATCAAAAGATACCTGCATCATAAAATCACAATTCCTTTTATACAATATCACCATAGTTTTATCCTTCCTACAAGCCCTTTTAAACAATAACTTCGAAATAGGTTTAAAAAAAGTTTGTACATGATATTTTTAGAAGGATTAAATGGAATAAATCATGAAACAATCCAGAGTTACTCTTCTAATTATATATTTTCTTACTTCTTCTTTTTTTTCATTTGGTCAGTTTTCAGATGGTGATGGAACAGCGTTAAATCCATATCAGATCACATCGATTGATGAACTTAATAATGTTCGCAATTACCTTGATAAACATTTTATTCTGATGAATGATTTAGACTTTGAAGGCACAGAATTCAGCAGGGAAAATTCAGTAAATGGCTGGAATCCAATTGGAGATGATTCCAAACCTTTCACGGGTTCATTCAATGGTGACGGACATTATATTTCGAATTTGTTTATCAATCGTCCTGAAAGTTCAGTTGGACTGTTTCGATTTACCAAGGGTGCCAATATTGAAAAATTGGTTATACTGAATAGTAAGATTTTAGGAGGGGATACAGTAGGAATATTATCTGCAGAAATTGAATCAACTACAATTTCATGCTGTATTTCCAATGGAGAAATATCAGGAGAGTATTTTGTTGGAGGACTGATTGGATACTCCCATGAGGCAAGTCTTATTTTAAATAGTTATTCAACATGTAGTATTTCAGGAAGTATATGGGTTGTTTTAGGTGGTATTGTTGGACTAAATATTAGTTCAACCCTAGAATTTAATTATTCTTGTTCAAAATTTTTTAATAAAGATGCAGGAGGTATTGCAGGATTTAACGATTCTGGTGAAATACATAATTGCTTCTATAATGAGGAAGTTGCAGATGTGTCAGTGGGAATATTTGCTGATTTTAATAATGATCAACTGGTTATTGGATTATCCAGCAATGAAATGAAAAACCAAGTGTCATTTACCTCCTGGGATTTTGAATCGGTATGGGAAATTACTGAAGGTTTTTCTTTTCCAAAAATAAGGGAGGTATATGATCCGCCTATTATATTACCAGATTTAAGAAGTTCTGTTAAGGCTAATAATGAATATATTGATACCGTATCAATAATCGTAATGGATTATCAACCGGTTGTTCTCTCAATTGATAGCGGACCAGAAGGCATGACATTAACGAATAACATTATTCATTGGAATGCCCCTGCCGAGGAAGGAGACTATTTGCTTAAAATATTGGCAGATGACACACATTCAAATGTTTTTTTTGAACATGTAGTCAACGTTGTTCAGTTCAATGGAGATGGTTCTTTATCAGATCCTTACCAGATAGAATCAATTAGCGATCTGAATTTATCAAGAAACTATCTTGATAAAAATTTTATCCTAATGAATGATTTGGATTTTAATCAATCTCCTTACTGTAGTGATAGCAGTGAAACTGGTTGGGTACCAATTGGAACTTATTCATCACCATTTTATGGGACATTAGATGAAAATAACAAAATAATCTCAAATCTTTTTATCAATAGACCGGATAGTTCCTATGTTGGTCTTTGGGGCTTTGTGTCAAATGGCACAATAAAAAATTTATGTTTAACAAATTGTTTGATCTCAGGTGGTGAAGGTATTGGTAGCGTATCAGGTTATAGTGAATATGCTACTATTATTAATTGTAGATCATCAGGAGAAATATTTGGAAATAGTACAACGGGGGGATTAGTTGGTGACAGTTTTAACGATTCAATTGAATATTGTTACTCAAACTGCATTATTCAAGTTGAAGGTAGTGGCCCTGTTGGGGGATTATTTGGGCAAAGTAGTTCATTGATAAAGAATTGTTATTCAACAGGGAATATTTTCTGTAATGGTTCATCTGGAGGGTTAGTAGGTAATGCTTGGGGAGGATCAGAAATTACGAATTGTTATTCTATTGGAAAAATATATGGTTATGGATCATATTCTGGAGGATTTATAGGAATGAATAATGGAATAACCGTTAAAAATTCTTTTTTCAGTAGGATTTTATCAGGGATTGAAAAAGGAATTGGTTATAACCACAACAATCAAACAGTAAATGAATTGTCTATAAATGATTTCAAGAAAGAAAGCTCTTTTACCAACTGGAATTTTGATTCAATTTGGAAAATTACAGAAGGAATATCCTTTCCTGGGATAAGATCATTATACAATAACCCGATTTTATTATCCAGTAATAATCTCGTAAAGAATAGTGAATTATTCACTGATACACTTCAGATTATTGAAATGGACAATTCTCAAGTGAATGCAGTTATTAAAAATGGGCCAGAGGAAATGTCTATAAATAACAATATTGTTTCATGGAATGCCTCAAATGAGCTTGGTACTTATCCTTATTCTATTCAATTAAACGGCAGTAATCCTGAAACTGTTGATTTAACGTTTTTGATTAATGTACATTCGTTTTTGGGAGATGGAAGTATAGGTAATCCTTTTCAAATCAATACTATAACAAAACTAGACAGTGTCCGGTACTTTTCTAATAAAGATTTTATTCTTTTAAATGACCTTGATTTTTATGGTAGTATATATAGTAGAGAAAATAGTTCAAGTGGTTGGATCCCAATTGAATCATTTTCAGGCAGTTTTAATGGAAACGGATTGAGTATTTCCAATTTATTTATACACCAACACCATGATGGTTTAGGTTTATTTCATGACCTAATTGGTGCAACTATACATAACTTAAATTTAAAGGGCTATCATATTATTGCAAGGGATACTATTGGGTCACTTATTTATTATGGAGATAATATAGGAGCTTTAGCTGGCTCTATTTTCAATTCTAATATTTATGAATGTAGTACAACAGGAGTTTTGTATGGAGGAGAAAATTTGGGAGGAATAACCGGCCGCAATTCAACGTATTCAAACATTTCTAATTGTTTTTCAGGAGGGACAATAGATGGAATTGATGTATCAAAAAGTTTTGAAGGAAACGGTGGAATAGCAGGATCGAATATGAATTTTTCTAATATTTCAAATTGTTATTTCAAAGGAATGGTATTCGGAGGTGACGATGTAGGAGGTCTTGTAGGCTTTAACTATAATTCTAGTAATATAATTAATTGTTATTCCATCCCATTCTTTTCTAAACAAGGTTCAGATGTTGGTGGTATATTAGGTGTATTTGATTCAGGTACAATTTCTAATTGTTTTTATTATGATGGTTATGTTGGAATTGGTAACAGCTATGGGACTCCTTTGTCTTATGATGAACTTAAAAATCAGGAAATATATATTGATGTTGGTTGGGATTTTCTACAGGAAACTGAAAACGGAATAAATGACTATTGGGGAATAGACGAATCAGGTGAATACAATGAAGGTTTTTCATTTCTATCCTGGCAAGGTTTTGAACACAGAGTATTTCCAGAAGTTACAACCCTTGATGCTTTATTTGTTAAAAATACCTCGAGAATACTCAAAGGGAATTTAATCGAAACTGGATATCCTACCCCAACCGATCACGGTTTTTGTTTAAGCACAAATACGAATCCTGATACAACTGATATTAAAATTTCTCTTGGAAGTATTACTGACGCAGGTGAATTTCAAGAAACAGTTAATAATCTTAATCCATGCACAACCTATTATATAAGGGCTTATGCTTCAAATACTGCTGGTACAACTTATGGCGATGAGGTTAGTTTTACAACATTAAGTAGTGTACCTGTCGATTACCAGGCTTCAGATATCACGTTAACTTCAGGTGAATCCGCTTGCTACAATGCACAAAATATTGTTACTGTTGCAGGCGACGATAGTGATGTTATCCTGGAGTCAGGTTCTGCAGCAACATTCATAGCCGGATATTCCATCCAGTTTCTGAACGGTTTTCATGCCCACCCGGGCTGTTACATGAGTGCATATATCACAACCATTGGTTCATTTTGTGATCCGCTTGCGGAAAGCATTGTCTATGAGGAAACCTATCCTGAAAAGAAATCATTTGAAATTCAGGAAGAAGATAATACCGGAGAAGATATTTTGATGCCATCACTGAAAGTGTACCCGAATCCAAGCAATGGAAATATTACCGTTGAATTACAGAATTTTAATTCGAATGTGGATTTAAGGGTAATAAATTCCCAGGGAAGGGTATTAAGGCTTATATCTACTGATGAAAATGACATTCTTTTTGATCTTTCGAATGTTCCTAAAGGGATCTATTTGATTAGGGCAAACGATCAAGAAAAACAGTTGACGCAGAAGATAATTATTGAATAAAATATAGGTTGCTATTAATAAGAGTGTGGAAACTTGCATATATAAATTTCAGAATATAAATTTGAAATTAAGATTTGGATCGGCGTTTTAGTTTGGGGTAACCCCTGCGCGTGTAGCGTGGGGGTTTTGTGGTTTTATAGAGATGCTTTAATAAAAAATGAATAATTTTAGTGTTCATAAATTTTGTATTTAACTATAAACCATCTATAATGATTAAATATGATTCTTATAACAGAGAAGAAAGAGCAATTTGTGCTCACCTGTTTCGGTTATTGCATGAAAATTTGGACAAAAAGAGAAATAGTCCCCTTGGGAAATTCTTGAATTACTTGAGTGAAAGCAACCTGATATTCAGAAATGGTCAACCAAACCTGAATGATCTGAAATTTGAAAATGTATCAATTTATTGTGAAGCTTCAATCATAAGAGACGCCTACCATAACCGGAAACCTGATGTTTTTCAATTGATGGATAGCATAACAAAAAAGGTAATGGAGCATGAGAAAATATCTGATTGCAGGTTATTCTCAAAATTACCCGATGAGTTAAATAATTACTTAAATACACATCCTAAGCAAATTAGGCAAAAAGCTGAAAGGTTAAATATTCCACTATCTCAAAATGAGAAAATAGTTTATGGTGCAATCCAGGGAATGTTTAATGCTAAGCCTGATCTTGTTATTCTAATTGACAATATTATGCTTGTTTGTGAGGCTAAATTGACACAAGATTTTGATTCTATACAAATTAAACGAACATGGAATATTTCACAAGTATGGGCTGAAGTATTATATGAGGATTTAGGTTTTACAAAACCACCTGTTTATACAGTTTTCAAACTTGGTGCAAATTTATTTAATCCAGACATAAACTGGACAAATTGCAATGAAATTGCAAAGAGTCAATACAATGAAAATGACAGGACAAGAATAGCTATTCAAGAAGGAATGAATTTATTAAAAAATGAAAAATTAGAATAAATAAAAAATTTCCAAAATAAATGTGAATATGATTGGTCTGAGAGGTCAAGCATAGACAACCCAAACTTATTATTAAAGAAAATCATGGAAGAAATTACAAAAACTGAAAATAAAGAAATTGAAGAGTTTACGATGGGAATGGGAAAAGTAAATCTGATTGCTTTGATAATGATTGTTCCCATTACAGCATTGATTTTAATTCCCTTCGTTTTAATCTGGGATTTTGAAACTTTTAAAACCGGGAAAGACCTTTTTTCGAATTATTTTCTCCTTTTCTTTCTTGGAGGTATCATAATGCATGAGTTGCTTCATGGATTAACATGGGGCTATTTTGCATCGAACGGATTAAAATCAATAAAATTTGGGGTCAAATGGAAATTCCTGACACCTTATTGCCATTGTAAGGAACCATTAAAAGTTAAGCATTATAAAATTGGTGGAGCAATGCCGCTGATTGTGATGGGGATTATACCTTCTATAATCGGATTAATAATCGGACACGGAGGTTTCCTGAGTTTTGGTATATTTTTCACCTGGGCAGCCGGGGGAGATATTATTGCCCTTTATATGTTGAGAAAACTGGATAATAATACATATATATCAGACCATCCGGAAAAAATGGGATTTATAAGAGAGATAGATTAGGTTACAAATAAATACTTTATGAGCTCATAAAAAGCTAAAATCCCCAAACATCATAAATGTATTGCTGCCCATCGGGATGAGGAAAAAACTCATCTATTTTGATCGAACTGAATTCCCGTAAAATATCATCAGGGTGATAGTTTTTCCTGAGAATTTCAAGTGCTGTTTTGTACCCCCTGTTAATTTGCTCTTCATAACAACCCGGAAAAGGTTCATCGCTGCAATAATCTTCTACGAACCATGATATTTTCAGATACTCTTTAACATCAGCAGGCTTTTCAAAATAGGCCTCAATGCAAAAGGCCATGTATATATATGATAACGCAATGATGAAATCTTCTGCTTCGGATTCTGTAGAAAAATATTGCTCAAACTTGTGCCAGTTCTTTCTTAGCCAGTTGAAATCCTGACCGTCCGGCCATGTGTAAAAATGCTTTGCAGCAAATGCACGTATTGTTCTGAAATCAATCATTTTTTAGATTTTTGTTTTGATTTTTGGGTTTCGGAAATTCTTTATCCATTTTCCAATCCAAACTGTTTATCTTTTTTCCCACAAATTCTTTTATGGCGTCAATCATAGGTCCAAATGCAGGAGAATCACCATAAATCATTTCAACTTGCATTGTTCTGTAATCCAGCATATATTCATCGTAAAATTCAGGAATGGGGATTGGATTTATGGTTTGCGGATTGTGTAAATTATAGTCAACTCCTCCAATATTAAAAAACAGATGTCGGTGTTCTACAATTGTTTGATACAATTCTTTGTTGTGAATGGCATTTTCAGCATGTTCAGTTTGAATTAACTGGTATAAATCGTATAAATGACGACTATATCTTTCGGTTCGTATTTTTCTCTGGGGCCGTTGAAATTCCTCATGAAGCAGAAAGATTTTTTCCAAAAAGGTCCGTTCAGGAATGGCAGTAGGAATTTCTATCATTTCTCCTGCAAACGAAGATTCAAAATAATATTCATCTAGAAAGGAATAAAACGAACTTATTTCATTAGGTTCTTTCAATGAACTAATACTTATTTCGAGCAAAACCCTGGGCTGAATATAACCAGTATAATCTATAACATTGGGATATATTATTTCTACCTGAACAGGGTCTGCATCGCTTGCTTTAGCATTTACATATTTAAGGGTGATATCGGTTAAACCATTTCCTTTAAGCTTGTTTGCCAGTTCAGGACAAAAATTTTCCGAAATATATTTTCCTGTTTCTTTACGGTATTTTTTTATCTGACTCCTGTTTATTTCTCCTGTAAATCCAATGAAGTTTCGGTCTAATGCCAGATCGATGTCTTCAGAAAAACGTTGAATTAAATTCCATGCTTTACTCAGCGATGTACCGCCTTTAAATATCATGTGTTTCCCTGCATCCATTTTATAAATTGCAGCTAATATTTGTATAACCCACCAATCTTTTTCAACGGCATAAGTAGGTATTCCTGCACTTTCAGCCACCTGGGTGTAAGCATTGACTTTTGTTTCCTTTGGTATGTTATACCATTCGTTGCGCATAATATTCAGTTATATTACTCTGTTAATGCTTGACGCATAATTTTTCTGATCCATTCCGGTGCCAGACGAATATCGTGTTCCAGACGATATTTATCTTCGTTTTTCAGATGCTTCAGGATGATCTGTTTCTCTTTTTCAGTGACTTTGTCTTTGCCTATTTCCTTTAGGGCCTGAATTACCATACGGCTTATTTCACCTATTGCGGCCAGGTTTTTCGGACTTACTTTTTTAAATATTATTTTTCGTTTTCCAATGTTGATTCTTCGGGCAGCACCATCGGTTAAATAAACAATATTCATAGGTACCTGAGTAGATAAGCCTAAAGCGTTTAATGCCAACACCCCTGTTGGTACTATTCGGGCTTTATCCCTTTTTGCAATCGCTTTTGCTATATCCTCGGCTCCTGGTTTAACAGGCCCCAAAATCGGATCGAAATCCAATCGGGCATAAATGCCCCTTGCTACCCGTGCAATTTTTTCTTTAGCAACCAGCCGCTCCAAGGCTTTTGTTACAGTTTTTGAATTCCCGAAGCGTAAGAAATCTTCTACGAAAAACAGCGAACCCCTCTTCGCTTTTTTTATTTTCTTTAGTATTTGTAATTCAGTGCTTACATTCATATATGTATATATATATTGTCGCCAATTTAGTAAATATTTGCGACAAAACAATTTAAATAACCTACCAATCTGCATTTAAATATTTGTTTAACCTGACAATCCATTTTTTTAGTAAAAAATCCAATTAAAAGCAAATCCTCTTCACCCTTTTTTTCACCCGGCATATATGGATTAAAGATGGCAGCTCCATCTGCCTTTTCAGGATCAGTGAGCATCCGGACCACATCTTTTGTTCGAAGTCCTTTAATATTTTGCCCTTTAAGTTCTACCAGAAATTCGATATTGCGTTTTTGGGCCGGTTCGGAACAATTGGCTGATCCGAGGTACCAGTGAGGTACTTTTGAAAGCAACGCAACATATAGTTTTGCATGTAGGTTTTGGGCAGTTGGGACAACACCATCTTCCTCAAAATCCTGCATGAATTCTGCATTGCTGAAATAGGTATTGAATTCAAACGGGGTATATCGTTCAAGTACTGAAGAATTCATTTTTTCCAATTGATCACGCCTGCTGCACAATGTTGGTTTGGTAGAAACAGACTGTCTTATCGTTGTAAGCGTTTTGTTATCGAGAAAAGGAGAAACAAGCAGTAGCTTGTTCCACTTCTCCGACTTTGATGTTAACGGGTTGGAATATAAAGTGTCCGTTTCGGGATCTTTTATTCCAATTGGGTAAAAGTTCAGTTCTTCAAATTTATCCGGCAGGTCGAACTTCACTTTTAACAGATCTTCAGCAAATGATTTGGGGATTTTGTGTTTGCAATATCGGCTCAGGTATTTCAGAAAATGGATCAAGGGCTTATTCTTCTCCTGCACGCTATTTGTCACGATCCCCTGGGTTGAAAAGGCAACATCCCAGTCGCGTGAAAATGTCAGATTGCGACTTGTGTTAATAAAACGGTACATGGGTTTATTGTCCTCACTTTCATATCGAACAATCCATACTTTGGGGTGAAAAGAGCTGGCATAATGCGGCATTGAAACAGCTTGAATACCCTTTTCCCAGTAAGCCATTAAATGATGGTATTTTGAAGGAACCTTTAACTGGCTGTTATGATAGAAAATGGTGATCTTTTCTGCTGCCTTTGTAATCGCGTCCAGCATGTCGTAACGAAGCTCATCGGAAGTTCCTTCAATCTTTTTTGCATAAAACAAAGCGATGGGCAGCAACATTAAAGCCTCCAGATCGAGCGAATAGGTTGTTCCAATGGCATGAATGAATTCATAGCCATTTGGAGGAATGAGCTGCTCGCCATAATCAATCCGGTTTTGTTTAGGATGCAACATCTTTACTGGTTTAAGGCTGTTTTTATATCCGTTAAAATAGTTCGTCCCTGACCGAATCGATATTCGAAGTGTTTTAATCCCATCCATTTACCTTCCCGAACTTCGTCGGTTTTGTTGTACAGCAACCTAGCTTTGGATCTTTTAACCATTGCTTCCTGCTTTTTGACCAGGTCATTGCGTTTGTTCAAATCGGGGAAGCCAAGCCGGGTTTGTTTCCACCACTCCCTGACAAACTGTTCAGAGCTACTTCGGGTAGTTGGTGAATAACTAAACAGAACTTCGGGATTAAAATTGTCATAATCAATCATGTTGGTTTGAATATTTTCCAGCCATGTTTCCCATTCTCCGGTATAATAATCCAAGTCGAATACCATCTTTTGCAGAAGGCAGTTGTAGGTTATATGAGCGCCATGCATCAGCGCTGAGAAATCGTGTGCCAGTATGAGTAGATCCCTGATGGAAGCCGGGAGTGTGCCCAGACTGGATGCAGCCAGAGCGAACTGCTGAAAGTTACCGGCTTGCTGAAACAAAGACCAGAGATCTTCATTTATCAGCAATTCAGCAATCAGTTTATTTTTTGAGATTGAAAGGATTCTATCCATGAATAATTCGGCTTCGTCCTGTTCAAGGTCAAGCGTGAGATTTTCGTTCCAGTTTAGTTTTGGCGGGATCCGAAGATGAAAGGTATTTTCATATTCAGCATCGGCATCGTCGTTCACAGCGTCATCTCCTTCCATGAACGAGGAAAGGAGTGAGTCGAGGTTCGGATTGACGGTTTGCTGAAGGAAACCTTCCACACCGAGTCCGGAAGTGTCAATAAATTGATAGGTATACAGACCGTTCCAATATATGGCCGATGGCCGACGAACAATTTTCTCCGGTCGTTTTTTTGTAATGCCGATTACCCCGGAACCATCCTCGTGCCGGTATTTATCGGCCAGATTCCACATGATCTCATATTCCTGCTCCTCAAGGTATCGTGAGGGGGTTTTTCCCTTGCGCTGAGCCGGTTTTAATTTCTGATAATCGTAAAGAATATATGGAATAATAAAAAAATATTTTGCCCGCGTCTGGATTGTACTTATCCCGGGGAATAGCTGATTGGCAAGCCCGTCGCGCATGGTACCCATGCCCAGCTCATCAACCATGCCCTCGGGCCGTAAAAGGTCAAGAATGGAACCGACACGATTACGGTCGGTAGTTGAAAAGTCAATCCAGCCTATTGATGCCATACAAATTTTATTTGGTTTGGTTTTCTCTTTTTTACAGTGGCCGTTTTATTCAATTAATCTTCAAATAGGAAACAGATTCAACCTGTCAAGTTCGCAATCCACAAAAGATCATTAATATTTGTTTTTGTTAATCGTTTGCTCTATTTTTACATCCGTAAGTCTGCATCACATGAACGTTGGCTCCATGCCATTGACGAGTTAAACCTCGGTCTTAGTGTGAAAGTGGGCTTATTTCATTTTTAGCCGTTAACGGATTGTTCTTTCCGTAATAATTTGGCCAGCCTGGCTTTCCATAACTTTCAAAATCGTACAAATCAACAACTGTTGAAATTTGGTCTTTCATAAAATTATAATACCGCATTTGCCCTTTCTCAAAAACATTCTGAATACACCAGCAGAAATAATCGGCAACATTTAATAAAGGCTCACCTGTTTGTTCCAAAACATTAAAAACAACTTTGGTTTTTAGCTCCATTTCAGGATGTGCATTGTTGAAACGTTCCTTTGCTTTTTGCAATGCTAAGTCCAGGTTGTGGTTTTTGGTTGATTTCCCACGACTTGCAATATTCAGGACCATTTTCTCGTGATTGGTTAACTTATTTTTGAGTAAATGCGATAATAAATCAGCATAAAACCAGGCTTCATTGCTTTTGTGTTTATTCATATACACATCGGGAATCTTCCTGGCAACCACTGCTTCAAACGAGCAATTAATTGTTTTTATATAACGCAGAAACTTTTCCCTTACCTCAGGAATATCATCTTTTGCATGAAAAAAATATCCACCCTTACTGACCTTCTTCTTTATGCTCGGGATATCTCGATAAAATTCATCTTCAGCAACTTCATGTTGCATGTTTATAATTTGTTCACGAATTGGCTCCAACTTGGTTTTAAATTTCACCATGCCCAAAATAAAACATTTTGACACACCATTTTCGCCAACCACAATACGTTTCTTTTTTCCATAGAAGGTTGTATCTCCCGATTCATCAAGGAACCGGTGGTACACCTTTAACATTGTTTTCTTTTTCTCGACCATTAAGCCCCAATTGTCAATTAATATGCAAATGCAAGTTCATGTTTGCGATGCTGTCAAATAACCATCAAATAAACATTTCGCTAAATTACAGATAGTTACACACAATTGTGTGATAACTTATCAACAAGTTGTCAAATAAAACTTTAATCCATTTCATTGTGCCGTTCTTCATCCATTTCCAACTTATCCCATCGCCCATTGTAATCTTCGTTATCAACACTTGATATATAAAGTATGCCGCGAGTCTCGTATTCTTTTATTTTAGGTTTAATTTCATTTGACGTACATATAAAATATTCAGGGGCAGTCATTTTATCTCCGTTCAATACAACCAGAACATAAAAGCATCTATCTTTTACCTGATTTTTCATTAAAGGGAATCCATTGCTTTTACGTTTAAAAAGGGATTTTACCTGAACCTGGATGGTTATTCCATTCTTCTCTGCAAATAAATCAACTGCTTTTGCATTACCTAATGTCATTCCTACCGACCAGCCTCTACGATATAATTCTGCAGCAACGAAGTATTCTCCGGATAATCCTGTATTATTTCTGGGTATTTCTGACATAATTATTTTGAGATTTTAAGGGGAATTCCCGGTTCCGCTGCCATATCAAGGTTGACGGCAATTTCATACTCCTTATGCGGCGCCGTATTTAACGCCCGCTCCACCACCGCATCGGCCAGTTTTACTTTGATTTGCTGCGAGGCAACAATTCGTTCTTTTAGCTGGTCGCAAAGGGTCATTAATTCATCTAATTTTGCTACTATTTTTTCTATTTCTTTAGCTGGAGGAATTGGAATTAATACTGACTCAAGTATTCCGAGGTTTATATTCTTCTGTGCAGTCGACGGAGCAAATCGAGTTAAGTCATCCTTTGCTGTTCTGATAAAATATTCGAAAAATTTTGAATCTCTAATTTCACTAAATGGAATAAATCCCACAACACTATCTGGAAAACATGCATCGAAACCTAAAATTCCACTATCTGCAATATTTGCAGCAATCGTTATACACATTGTTCCTTTGGGCCACATTCGACTTTGTAAAAGTCCCTTATCATTATAAAGGGCTGTATATGTAGTAATTTCTCTGTCTGCTCTGGCCACATCTCCAGTTTGCACCAACGGATATTTTCCGTACGAGTATAAAGATTTGTCATTTCTTGGTCGATGTTTTGATTTACCTCGTCCAAATTCGCCTATCTCAGGAAACCTTGCCCATTCCCACCCCTTCGGCAACTCAAACGGCTTTTCATCCTCGGTAATTTCAGGTAATGGGTTTTGCTTTTTGAGTTTGCCTGCTTTAATCAGTTTGTTCTTTTCGGTTTCAATTTTCTTTAACAGCACACTGGCCGGTTCATCGCTGGGGTCCTGTGGAACCAATTTGCCCATGACGGCCAGTTGCAGGATGGTTTGTTTGAGCAGGTCGATGCTTTCTTCGGTGGTGAAGAGGAGGTCGAAATGGGGCTCCAGGTGCTGCCAGGCGGCTTTTAATTCTTCGGCACTGGTGGCATTGGTTAAGGTCTTCAGCAGGATTTCCACCAGTTTCAGGTGCGTTTCGATGCGATTCATTTGCTGCTGCTCCAGCTGGTCGCAAAGGGCCATGAGTTCATCGACTTTGGCTACGATGCGGTGTTGTTCTGCTAACGGAGGCAATGCAACAACAGTAGCGATAATTTTTTCTCTTGAAATATTGGGTTGAGCTCCGCCAGCACCCATCCCGATAAACCTTCTTTTGTATGCTTTTAAAAGTGTCAACAAGTATATATTTGCAAAACCTGAAAATGGAGTACAGGCACATACAGCCTGATTTGTAGTTCCTGAAATTTTCAGAATAGAAGCTTTTCCAATAGTCGCTCCATACATGGCAATCAAAACATCACCCGGCTTGTTATACCTTAACGAAGTTTCTTTTAATGCTAATTCTGTTACAGATTCTTCGGATTCAGAAATATAATCACCATTTAATTCGCCTGATTTGAACCAAGGTATTGTTCCATTATAATATTCGACCTTATTTCTAAGTGGTGTTGCTCCTGCTCCCCAATCACCCAAATCATTTAAACGGGCAAATATCCAACCTCTAGGCAACTTAAAAGGAAATTCCTCTTCAGAAATTACAGGTAATTGTCTCGTCTTTTTTATTGCATTTTCAGCAATTAATCTCTTCTTCTCTTTATTGATTTTATGAAATAAGATATTTGCTGGTTCATCTTCCGAATCTTGTTCAACCAATTTTCCCTGAATAGCCAGTTCCAATATCAATTCCCGCAAGCGATTGATTCCATGCCAACTGATGTTATCAATCCCGGCTTTTTTCCCCAGCGATTTTTGGGTTTGGGCTGTTGTCCACAGGGCTATATGTTCGATAATCGTATTCATTCAATTCATTGTTTATCCAAAAAAAAACAGAGGGTTTGCATATTTATAGAAGATTTCGTTCGTCGTGTAGTGTTCGACCCCGGCCGGGGTCGTATCCCCTTGTTCCCATTTTTTTCTATAGACATGTGATGCCTCTGGCATCATTCTCATTTTCCGCTATGCATCATTTTTATATAAACATGCGATACCTCCGGCATCGATTATTCTTTCCGCGAATCGGAATTCGCGGCACCCACACCCAAGGCTTCGCTTAGAATGGCTTTTAACTGCTGGTGCAAATTGACAATTTCCTTCTGCTGATCGTTGAATATTTTCAACAATTTATCAGGGTCGTGGCTTTCCTGTTCGCCCACATGCGGGTTTTTTATATCGAGGTTGTAGTTGCGGGCTACAATTTCGTCTTTGCTTACCATCCAGGCAAATTCGTTTTCAACCCGCGTGGCAAAACCGTCGCTTTCGTTGCCCCACCATTCTATTTCGGCAGCAAACTCCTCAAAACGCATGGGTTTGGTTTTGTTGTAGCTTTTTACGCCTTCGGGATAAGGATGCTCATAATACCAAACGGTTTCGGTGGGTTTGCCTTTGGTAAAAAACAGCAGGTTGGTTTTAATGCCGGTGTACGGATTAAACACGCCGTTGGGCAGGCGGACAATGGTATGCAGGTTACATTCGGCAAACAGTTTTTCCTTGATACGGGTTTTAATGCCCTCGCCAAACAAAAATCCATCGGGGAGTACTAGTGCAGCCCTGCCTTCGGGTTTTAAGAGGTGAATAATGAGGGTAAGGAAAAGGTCGGCTGTTTCGCGGGTACGGTAAGCTGCCGGGAAGTTTTGCTCAATGCCGTCTTCTTCCATGCCCCCAAATGGCGGGTTGGTCACCACTACATGCACACGGTCTTTCGGACCATAATCGCGCAAAGGGCGGCTCAGGGTATTGTCGTGCCTGATGTTAATGGGTGTATCGATGCCATGCAAAATCATGTTGGTGGTGCAGAGCATATGCGGAAGTGTTTTTTTCTCCACCCCTTGAATAGAGCCTTGCAGTTTTTCTTCATCAGCCGGCGACTGCACAAAATGGTTTCGTTTGTAGTCGATCACGTTGGTTAAAAATCCACCGGTACCACATGCCGGGTCAAGCACGGTTTCTTCCAGTTGTGGCTTCACCCTGTCGACCATAAATGTTGTAACGGCACGCGGCGTATAGAATTCACCAGCATTGCCAGCACTTTGCAGGTCTTTGAGTATTTGCTCGTAAATGTCGCCAAACAGGTGCCGGTCTTCGGAAGCGTTGAAATCAACCTCGCTGATTTTATTAATCACCTGCCGCATGAGTGTGCCCGATTTCATGTAGTTGTAGGCATCCTCAAACACGTTTTTAATCACCTGTGCCCGTTTCCCGTCTTCGCCCTGGGTATTCAGTTTGTTTTTAAGCGTTGGGAACAGTTGCAGGTTCACAAAATCGGAGAGTTCATCACCGGTCATGCCTTCGGGGTCAGCCGCCCAGTTTCGCCATCGCAAATGCTCGGGCAGGGGAGACTTATACTTATCGCTGATTAATTCCAGTTCTTCTTCGCGGTCGTCGATAATTTTCAAAAATAACATCCACACCAACTGACTGATGCGTTGTGCATCGCCATCCACGCCTACATCTTTGCGCATAATGTCCTGAATGGATTTTATGACGCCCGATACATTACTCATGAGAAATATTTTTATTCTTTTTATTCATAACATTAGTGTTCGACCCCGGCCGGGGTCGTATCCTTCTGTGACAATTTAATTTTCTATAAACATATGATGCCTCCGGCATCCGGAAAAATCTATAAAACATCTCCTTTTTGTCATTTCTTAAGCTGTTCTTTCGGTATTAAATAATTCATTTTCGATTTCTTTCAGTGCTATTTCATACTGCCTTTTACCCCCAAAAATATTCTTAATAATTTCGATTGGAGTGCCAAAATTACTGAAAGGTTTTAACTGAAGTATTCTTGCATCCTCAATACTCTTTATTCCTTTATCGGCGTAATTGTCGATAAGCGCATCGATTACTGCTCTTGCCTGTTCGCCGTATTTGGTGAAGTAGTTGCGCTTTTTAACATTGTTGGCACGTTCTTTCCGGGTTAATGGCGGCTGGTCGAAAGCCACGTGGCAAATCAGGTCGAAGTCGCCGTAATCTTTGCCGACAACTTCCTGCAGGTTTTCGAGAATGACCCCATGTTCTTCGAGCTGTTCAATGATAGCGTTCTTCTTTTCGGCTGAATTCCATGTGCGTAAAAAATCATCGAGCGAGGCAAATTCCGACTGCACCTGGTCGCGGGAAAATTCTTTGTACGACTGCGTGGTCAGTTTTCCATCGTTTCCAATATATTCCACACGTTCGTTTACAATCCAGACCGGAACTCCGTCAACAACATATTTTTTTGTATTCCTGTTATTTTCATCGCCACTGTCATTATTATCTTCATCATCTTCAGGTGGATCAGGCGGGACAGGCGGATCATCATCTTCCGGCTCATAGATTACCACAGGTTCGCCATCAAAATCAGGGTCGCGGAATAAGTCGGTTGCTTTTTTAAAATCAATAATCGTAAAGAAATACTTATTGAAATCTTCGTCGATACGTGTGCCCCTGCCAATTATTTGTTTGAAGGTGGTCATGGAATTGATGGTTTTGTCCAGTACAATCAATTTGCAGGTTTTGGCATCAACACCAGTGGTCATTAACTCCGAAGTGGTTGCGATCACCGGGAATTTGCTTTCAGGGTCGATAAAATTATCAAGTTCGTCTTTTCCTTCCTTGCTGTCGCCGGTAATGCGCATAACATATCTTGGATTGTCGATGGCAATCTGTCCGGCAGCATTTACAATGGCTTTCCGCATCCGTTCGGCATGATCGATATCCTCGCAGAAAATAATCGTTTTATCATAAGGATTGGTTGCGTTTAGGTGCTTCATTACCCGTTTGGCGACCAGTTTTGATCGTTTATTCAAGATAAGAATACGTTCCATATCAGCCTGATTGTATTCCCTTTCTTCGATCTCATGCCCCAAATCGTCTTTCATTCCGGGAGATGGAGTCCAGCCATCTATGTCTTTGTCAATATTAATTTTAACCACTTTATATGGCGCCAGAAAGCCGTCTTCAATTCCCTGTTTCAGGCTATATGTATAAACAGGCTCACCGAAGTAATTAATATTAGAGACGTACTTTGTTTCCTTTGGTGTTGCGGTCAACCCCAATTGAATGGCACTATCGAAATATTCCAGTATTTCGCGCCAGGCCGAATCATCGGCAGCGCTGCCACGGTGGCACTCATCAATGACGATCAGGTCGAAGAAATCGCGGGAAACACTTTTAAAGATTTTATCAGCTTCATCTGTTCCGGTTATGGCCTGGTATAAACCTATATTGATTTCATAAGCAGGATCAATCTTTCGGTTTTTGATTTTTGTCATTACCCCGGTGAAGGGTTTGAAATCATTCACCAGTGTTTGGTCTGCAAGAATATTTCTGTCAACCAGGAATAAGACACGTTTTACTATCCTGGCTTTCCACAAGCGCCAGATAATCTGGAATGTGGTATAGGTTTTGCCTGTTCCGGTAGCCATTACCAGAAGCAGTCTTTTCTGGCCTCCTGCAGCAGCTTCCACCACCCGGTTAATGGCTTCAACCTGGTAGTAGCGGGGCTCTTTCCCTGAGGCATCTGAATAATAAGCCTCTGTTGTAACTTTTTCATCCTCATCCTTGATCCCGCGATATTTTTTATAGCGTTCCCACAAAATTTCGGGTGGAGGAAAAGATGCTAAAGGAAATTCTGTTTCAATGTCTTCGCCATCAACGGGTATTTTATTATGCGAAGCAAAAGCATCACCATTGGAACTAAAGGCACTGGGTATTTTCATGATATCAGCATAGCCAAGGGCTTGTTGCATTCCATGGCTTACTGTGTGATTGTTATCCTTGGCTTCAATAACAGCAATTGGAATACCCGGTTCCCATGAAAGCACATAATCAGCATACTTTTTCCTTTTAGTGTTACGGGCCGACATTTCACCCCGCACAATAACCGGTCCGGGTGTAAGCGTAACTTCGCGACGGATTTGAAGCATAGGGTCCCAGCCTGCATCTTTAATAGCCGGAGTAATATACAAATCACAAATATCCGACTCGCTAAGTTCTTTTTTGTTGAGGGTACTCACTTAAGGTTACAGTTAATACGTTGATCAAAATTACCCAATCATTTACCTTCGATAATCATTTAACTGAGCAAATAACTTTCTAGGTTTTAAAAAATTGGTGCTATTCTTGAATTTTTATTTTTCACGAATTTAACAATAATGATTTATAAATGCAGTGAAATTGGGTGAAAATTATTTTATTGTTTTTAGAATGTAGTTTGT
>JAFGGF010000213.1 GCA_016930735.1 Prolixibacteraceae bacterium | reverse complement strand
GGTTTTAACCAATTTGTCAGATCGAATGAAAATGCAGTATAACCGTAGGGATGGTTTCCAAGGTGATTTCCGTTAATCCAGAAATCAGCATTCATATAAACTCCGTCAAAAAGCACTGAAACCAATTTTCCTTTATCCGATTTTTCCAGGGTAAAATGTTTCCGGTACCAGCCAATGCCGCCAACAACATGCCCTGTGGCTGCACCACCCTCGCTTTCTTCTGAAAAGGGACCAATTTGTTTTACACCTTCTTTTTCAGGCAGGTCTTCAATGCTCCAGTCGTGAGGCAGGTCAACATCACGCCAGCCGGAATCGTCAAAATTTATTTCCAGTGCATTTTCCGGTGCGGCTTTTAAAAATTTCCATCCCGAATTAAAAGATAATTCCCGTTGAAAACTCAATTGTTGATTTTTCTGACTACAGGAAAATATTAATGATCCCAAAAGCATGATCATTCCGAATTTCAGGTTAGTTCGTTTCATAAGAAATTTATTTAGATTCAGTTTTATTTTACTACTACTGTTTTGATATTAACAAACTCCCTGATCCCAAAGGAAGAAAGTTCACGTCCAAACCCACTTTCCTTGATACCGCCAAAGGGCAGGCGAGGATCAGATTTTACAAAATCATTAACAAAACAACAGCCTGCATCAAGTTTCATCTCGGCTATACGTGTACCCTTCTCAGAATTACCGGTAAAAACTGCAGCGCCCAATCCAAAAACAGTATCGTTTGCAACACGGACGGCCTCTTCCTCATCTGAAACTTTAATAACCGAAGCCACCGGCCCGAAAAGTTCTTCATCATAAGCAGGCATTCCCGGCTTTACATTCTCAAGGATTGTCGGAGGATAAAAAGCTCCTTTTATATGAGGAATTTCACCGCCAATAATTATTTCAGCCCCTGCATTAACCGAGTCCTGAACCTGTTTGTGTAATTCATCGCGCAGGTCGATCCTTGCCAACGGCCCGATATCGGTTTCGGGATCACAGGGGTCACCAAAAGTTGTTCGACTCATAAAATGAGTAAAATATTCAAGGAATTTGGAATACACATCTTCAACCACAATAAACCGTTTCGCCGCAATACAGCTTTGTCCTGCATTCAGAAGTCGAGCAGAAGTGCAAATACGCGCAGCTTCTTCCACATCAGCATCTTTCAGGATCAGGTACGGATCGCTTCCGCCAAGTTCAAGGACACATTTCTTCAGCACACTTCCCGCCAAAGAAGCAACAGCCTTCCCTGCAGGTGTACTTCCTGTTAATGTAACTGCTTTTATCGCCGGGTGTTTAATAACATTTTCAACCTTGTCGCTGCTAATCAGGAGTGTCCGAAAAACATTTTCAGGGAAACCGGCTTCCCTGATTAACTCTTCAATTGCCATTGCACAACCCTGAACATTGCTTGCATGTTTCAGCACTGCAGTATTACCGGCCATCAGGGCCGGAGCAAGAAAACGGAAAACCTGCCAGAAAGGAAAATTCCATGGCATAACGGCCAATATTGTGCCTAAGGGCAGAAAACTTACAAACGATTGCCCGGCTTCGGTTGGAACAGATTCTGCCTGCAGGAAACTTTCGGCATTTACTGCATAATAATCACAAACCCAGGCACATTTTTCTATTTCAGCTTTGGATTCTTTCAAAACCTTCCCCATTTCCAAAGAAATAGTACGAGCCAGCTGATCGCGGTTGCTTTTAAGCAAACTTGCCAGGTTCTGCATTAACTGAAAGCGGTAGGAAAAAGAAGTGCTTCGCCAGTGATGCCATGTTTTATCAACTGAATTTACTATTTTTTCGATCCCCTTGTCTGAAAGAGGCTCATAAACATGAACCACTTCCTCTGTTGTCGGATTAATAGACTTCATATTCCTGTATACTAATAGCAAGAATAAAGATAATCAAAATAGGCTGTGATTCCTCTATTTTTTAATCCGAAATTGGTTTCTCAGAAACAGAACTTCAGGGAAGGTGCCCCCCGGAATTTAGTTCATCGGAACTTCAATTGCCATCAGCTGCGAATTTTCAAAAAATAAAATGTCAAGTGTATCATCAGCATCCCAAATACCAATTGCATCTCTTTTATTCAGTTTGTTATTTACTAAATCTGCACTTCCTTCCACCATCATAAAATACACTCCGTTTCTTTTATCATTAAAAGCGTATTGATGCATTCCCTTATCAGCATAAATCATTGAAATAAAAGCATTCTGATGTATCCAGAGAGAATTGTCCCGGCCATCGGGTGAAACAAATAACTGCCATTTATTTTGTACATTTTCAGGAGAAAACATTTTCTGATTATACCTGGGTTTATGGCCTTTATTATCAGGAAAAATCCAAATCTGGAAAAGATTCAATGGTTCGGAAGCGGAAGCGTTGTGCTCGGAGTGCCAGATGCCTGTTCCTGCCGACATCACCTGGACTTCACCCGGAGTTATAATCTCCTCATGCCCCATATTATCTCCGTGTTTTAACGAACCCGATAACGGAATCGTAATAATTTCCATATCCTGGTGCGGATGAATATCAAATCCTGTCGCAGGTGCTATCACATCGTCATTAAGCACACGTAATTTGCCAAAGTGCATTCGTGAGTTATCGTAATAATCTGAAAAACTGAACGAATGTTTAGCCTTTAACCAACCGTGGTTTGCACCACCCCTGGAATCTGATGAATGAAAAATTGTATTCATGGCTTTATAATATTTTCAAATATGAACAGAATTGTTTTATTATTTTGCCGTTGATGCTGTTTCTGTTACTGCATTGGCTACAAGTACAAAATCAAGGGCAAAATGATCGCTGATCATATTGTCGCCTAATCCTGAAAAAAATCTGCCAGATCCGTATTTAATATTATACAATGTCCTGTCGACCAACATTGTTCCTTTTGTTTTAACAACTGAATCATTGATTTCCACTTCAGCATTAAAAATAACCGGGTGTGTTATATCCTTAATTGTCAATTCAGCTTCAAACTGATAGTTGTTAGCATTGAGCATTTTGGCACGGTTTATACGAAGTGAAGAAAACGGATGTTTTTCAGTAGAAAAAAAATCATCTGAATTTAAATGACCGACCAGTTTTTTATTAAAACTTTCGTTTTCAAGGTCTTTACATACAATTGTTTGCATAGCCGCATCAAAGCTCCCGGAAACAATTTTGCCTTCAATAATCTCCAGGTTTCCGGTTTTAAAATCGATAGTGCCGAAGTGTTTTCCCACAACTTTTTCACCTGTCCAGTTAAGTGTGCTTTTATTTTTATCTAGTTCATATTTTGTAGCAAACGACTGAAATATAAAAGCCGCAAACAAAATAAGAGTGCCTAAAAATTTTCCTGTTGTTTTCATTTTAATAATATTTAATTGTTTTCTGAAAATAAAGACAAATAAGTGTTTAGTTTTGTTCAACCATTTGGTGTAAAAATTTAAACAAAATGGATTTTAAAGGGCTTTTACTTTACTTTTTTACAATCGCCTGATTTGTAATTTCCTGCTTTTTTAGAGCACTCAAGACTGTATAATATTTTTGATTTAAAAAAGAATAAATAACTGTTGTTCCAGTATACATCTACAACATATTTCTTTTTTTGCCTTTTTAATTTGTTTTCAATTATTTTGCACCTTTTATTTTAAATACAACTATCGGATTAATAAATTTTATGTTTCCTGAATGAAGTTGTATATTTAATGTTAATAAATAAAACATCTGATAACATTATGAGAAATAATATAATCCGCCCCACTGAAGAAGAAATGGATTTAAGTGGATTTCAGCTTTTTAAAAAACTGACCGAAGAAGAGTATACCCGTTTAAATTACGATAAAACATGTTCGGTTTACAAAAAAGGAACGGTTTTATACAGGGAAGGAAGCAGGCTGACAGGATTTTACTGTATTACAAAGGGGATCATTAAGGTTTATAAAACCGGTATTGACGGAAAAGAACAGATCATACGTTTTGCCAAAAAAGGAGAAATAATTGCATACAGGTCATTGTTGAGCCAGGAGTTGGCATGTACTACGGCAAAGGTAATTGAGGAAGCTGTATTGTGCCATATTTCTTATCAGACCCTCCTGTTCCTGATTCAAAGCAACTGGCAGTTTTCCCATCATATGCTTCAGATTGTTTGCCGTGAACTGCGTGAAGCAAACGATTATATTACTGATATTGCCCAGAAAACAGTTCGCGAAAGGCTTGCAGAAGTACTGCTCCTGTTAAAGGAAAATTTCGAGCTTGATAATCAGAACACACTTCAGATTTCACTTACAAGAGAAGAACTGGCAAACATTGTTGGAACTGCAACAGAATCAGTAATCAGGTTGCTTTCCGAATTTAAACAGGACAATTTAATCGAACTTCAGGGAAGAAAAATCAAATTCCTGAATATTCCGGGATTGCAGCGAGTAGCAAACTTATAAACCGGGCCTACGCTCAGCAGGTTCTTTTATGCCTGTAATCCCGAACAATTATTACATAATTCTTTTAACTTCGTTTTTCAGATATTTAAAAGAATCAGATAATGAAAATCATTGGTATACAATTTAATAAAAGAACAATGGTCCGGTGGAAAATATATATCGACCGGGCCAGGATGTACATGGGATATATCAGTTTTATAATGATCGCCTTTATGTTCCTGAACGATTTAAAGGATGCATCAATACGCCAGTTCCTTGATGAAAACAAATGGATCACCTACCCGATCGTTATGGTATTATTTCTGATTTTTTCATTGATTCTCGGGAGGATGGATACCAAACTCGGTGTAAGGAAGGAAGAAATGAGGAATACATCAACCGAAAATCCTGTTTTAATGGATATATTGGAAACAGTTAAGGGTATTGAAAAAAGTCAGACAAAAAAATCATAAAGGCACCCTTATTTAACAAGCCAGACTTCGGGGTCCATTTTCTGGTTTTCAAACCAAACCTGAAACTTCAGGATTGTATTATTCCCTTCGTTCACATCGGTATAAACAGAGCCGATATTTTGTTTAATTGTTACTTTATCGCCGGCTTTTACCGTTACTTCCGACAGATTGGAATAAACCGACAAATATGAGCCGTGCCTTATAATTACAGCCATATTACCACCTGAAATGGCAAATACCCTGCTCACTTCACCTGTAAATACCGATCTTGCCTTTGCACCCGGCTCTGTTGCAATGTCGACACCATTGTTGTTTAAAACTATATTTTTCAACGTAGGGTGGTTGTGCTCGCCAAAGTGTTCTGTAATTATACCCCGCTCAACAGGCCATGGAAGCCTTGATTTGTTTTGCCCGAAATTATCGCCAATTAATTTTTGCTCAGGTGTCAGTGCATAACCAGGTTTTCCTGCATCTCTTGCTTTTTTTGCCTCCTCCTCAATAATTTTTTGAATCTGTTTTTCCAGGTCCCGTTCAATCCTTTGCTGCTCCCTTATTTTTTGCTGCAGCGAACGTTGCTCCTGCTGCATTTTCCTGATATAACTATCCTGCTGCTGTTTATCGTTTTTGAGGTTCCTGTTTTCATCCTCCATTTCTGCCAGCAACCGGCTTTTCTCATCTTTTTGGCGGCTCAGATCTTTTGCTTTTACATCCAGAATGTTTTGAATCGACTCAATAGTTTGAGCCTGGACTTTTCGAAAACCCGTATATTGTTTTAAATACAAATGCCTTTTGTATGCCTGGTTAAAATTATTTGACGACAAGAGGAATATAAGGTAATCGGAAGTATTCCTGTTTTTGTATGCAAATCTGATCATTTCAGCATATTCTTCCTTAATTCCTTTCAGGTCTTCCTGAAACATTCTGACCACCATCGTATTATCATCAATAAACTCCTGAAGAAGTTTAATCTCTGAATTTTGCGCTGAAATAAGTTTATTCCGCTGATTAATTGAATTATTAATCAGCCTGAGTTGGTTCAATGATATTTTTTCATTTTCTTTTGCCTTTTCGAGCAATTCATTTGTCAGCCTGATTTCAGCAGCAGCTTTTTCCTTCCTGTTCCTCAAATCATCAAGCGACTGGGCATTCAGACCAATTATTATCATTAAAAAAAGTATTGTAAAACCAGCCTTTTTCATTGATAATGCAGGATAAATACAATTAAACAACCAACTTTTTTCTACCTGTTTAATACCATTTGCTGGTACCTTTGCGGAATGTTAAAATTAAGATTATTTATTTTATCGGTAGAAAAACCCGACAATTTCATTTTCATGCTGATGCCGCCTTTTCCAGATATAAAATTCATGTCAATCTCTCCCGGATAATCTTTTTGATCCAGTTTTGTATAATCATCAAAATTAAACTGTACCTGCTGGCGGTTGTTTGAGTCTTCAATTTTTATTTCGGAAATATTAAAACTCCGGGGCCATATTGCTATCTTCTGTATTATAAATGCCCCATCGTTAAAACGTTTTACCAGGCGATCGGCTTTTTGGTTTTTTTCTTCGCTTACAATTTTATCCAGCTTCCTGTTATTTACTGATTGAATAATGTACATGCCTGAATCAATATAAGATTCTAAATTCCTGAAATCGTTTTCGTCAGAGTTCCGATACGAAAACACATTGTTGGCTAAAATTGACTGGACATCATAAAATCCGAGATCAATGTTAAACAACTCCCTTAAAAAACTATAATCTCCTAAAAAATAAGTTTTATCCATGTGATTGATAAACTTCACGCTATCGGGGGTAAGGTAAACCCTTCCAAACGGAATATTCAGTTTGTTAAACGATACAACAATTGCTTCGTCTTTTATTGCTTTTACATTAGCCCGGAACGTTGCTTTTTCGTTTTCATCTCTGTACTGGCAATTTATCTTTCTTATTGTGAGATACTCATAATTAAGAGCATTTTTATTAATATTTTCAATAAGCCGTGAAGTCCTGATCGGCTTCAGGTTTGTTTCCGAAATGATTCTGGTTGTTTTACAGGAAGAAAAAGCAATTCCTGTGAGGATTATGAATAAAAAAATATGGTAATTCCTGTGTACCTTTTTCACCTGACCTATTTTTCGTAATATTTCATATCCCTGATTTTCCTGTCTAAAAGGGCTGATTCGCCACCCATTTCTTTAGCCTTTTCCCAGAATTTCCTGGCCTCATCTGTGTTTTTTAGCATAATCAGAATATCACCATAATGTTCGAGCAGTACAGGATTGGTTTCGCCGCCGTTTTTAATGGCCGATTCCATATAAAATTTAGCGAGCTGGTACTCTTTTTTCTTAAAAAGAACCCAGGCGTGTGTATCAAGGTAAGTTGAATTGTCGGGAAATAATTCAATAACACGGCCGCTCATCCTTTCGGCTTTATCAAGTTCAATTCCCAGTTCCGACAGGTAATATGCATAATTGTTCAGGGTTATATAATTGTCCGGATTTTGTTCCAAAGCTTCGTCAAAAAATGTAAATGCTTTATCATGGTCTCCCATTTTATAGTAAGCTTCCCCCAGCAGCATTTTTATCTGCCCTTCAAGATCAGGATTGTCCACAACATAGGCAAGTCCTTCGTTACAAATATCGATTGCTTCCTGGTATTTTTCAAGTTGAAGGCATGCTATCCCGTTTAAAAAATAAATTTCAGGCTGGTTTGGAAAAAGAAACAAGGCATCTTCACTGTCTTTTAAAAGGGCTTCCCAGTCCTGGCTGTCGTTATCAATGATCAAAAGCCGGTTCCATATCATATAATCGGTGTTGTTCAGACTTATTGCCTTCCTGAGATTTACACGGGCTTCATCTGTTTTATCCTGAAGAATCAATTGTTCTGCATAAACCAGATATACCCGGAAATCATCGGGATTGGCAAGAACCAATTCCCTGACAAGCTCATTGATGTTTTCCAGGGTAAG
>JAFGGF010000212.1 GCA_016930735.1 Prolixibacteraceae bacterium | reverse complement strand
TTTTCAATCAACATTTTCCTGCCAAGCTAATATAATTTTATGAATTTATATTTATGAAAAAAAAGATTTTCAAAAATGTTATCATGATGTATAATGTTGTAATCATGATTAAAAGGACAGGTTATGTATAGGACGCAGATACAGTTAGAAGATAAACAAGTTGAAGAGTTGAAGAAATTAGCTCAGAAGAAAAACAGGTCAATATCATCCCTCATAAGAGATGCAGTAGAGATGATTTTGTCGAGTGAAAGAAAAAAAGATGACGGAAAATCCGTTGTCAGGGCTAAGTCCATAGCGGGAAGATACGGGTTTGGAACAGAGGACTTGTCGGAAAAACACGACGAAGAATTGACGGAGTTGTATTCCAAATGAAGGTTTTTATTGATACCTCGGCTTTTCTTGCTCTTATCAATGCTGACGACAAAAATCATGGTCATGCAAAGAAAATTTGGGAAAAAATATTGGATGAAAAAACAGATATCTTTGTCACTAACTATGTATTGATTGAAACTTTTGCTGTATTGCAGAATAGGGCGGGGGTGGACGCTGTGAGAAGTTTTGAAAAAGATCTTTCGGGTGTATTGAATGTTTTTTGGGTGGATGAAGAAATATACAGGGAAGGATTGACGAGAGTTTTTTCGGCGAACAGGAAAAATCTTAGTCTGGTTGACTGCGTCAGTTTTTCCGTGATGAACAGGGAAGGAATAGAAAATGTTTTCTGTTTTGACAAGCATTTCCGGGAGCAGGGTTTTTGTGTGGTTGAATAGAAGAAAAACCGGGAATTGACACGAAAAAAAGAAAGAAGAATAACCGCGAATGGACGCGAATAGACACGAAAGTTAAGAAAAGAAGAGATATCGACCACGAAGGGCTGGAATACCAGCCTCCACGAAGTTTAAAAAAGAAGATTTAACCGCGAATTGACACGAATCCGATTTTTGAATCGAAGATTCAAAATATCGTCAGTATTTTTTTGTAAACAAAAAAAACCGTAACCGCGAATGGACGCGAAGGGATCTAAGAAAAATAAAGGAGGATTAACTGCTGGAGGCTAAAGATAAAAAAAAGATTGATATATTAATTTTTACGTGATATTGATTAACATGTCCAAAAATAATAGACATACTGGTCAAAATATGGTTGATGTTTTGTATGATTTACCAAAAATTCCTTTTTCATATAGTTATATTGTTTCTCTGCTGAGTGGTTACAAAAAGCCGAGAGATAAAATTTCCTCTATGATTAAAAAAGGGGAGATAATACAGATTAAAAGAGGGTTGTATATACTATCTCCTCAATACGGTGGAATAGTAGATAAAAAAGTTGCGGCAAATCTAATTTATGGACCGTCATACATCTCTCTGGATTATGCTCTTTCGTATTGGAGATTGACCCCGGAAAAAGTTGAAGAAATCACTTGTGTGACAAATAAAAGAAACAAGAGGTTTCAGACGGAAATCGGTGTTTTCAGTTATAAATACATCAATGATAGAAAATTTTCTTACGGTTTTGAACTCGTCGATGAAGGAGATCAAAGTTTTTTTATCGCGACAAGAGAAAAAGCTCTGTGCGATAAAATATATTTTGAAAAAAATCTGAAAAAAAATGAAATTGCAGAATATATTGAGAATAATCTCAGAATTGACATAGATTCAATCAAGGATTTTGACGATGGAAAAGTAAAATCAATCGCTGAGAATTTCAACAATTCAGCTGTGTCTAATTTTTACAAATGGTATAGAGGAATGAAGAGATGAATACTGTTGTTGAACAAATGCTTAAAAAATACAAGTTGACGACTTATGAAGATTACGAAAACGCGCTTAAAGAGATAGTACAGAAATTAGTGTTGTTGAGCCTGTGGCGGTCTAAGTTCTACGAAAAGGCTGCTTTTTACGGGGGATCTGCCCTTCATATATTTTATGGGCTTAACCGTTTTTCTGAAGACCTGGATTTTTCCCTTATTAAATCCAATCATGATTTTGATTTGGATTACTATTTACGTTTTGTCCAAAAAGAGTTGAATGGGTTCGGATTTAGTTTTAATTTTGAAAAAAAGAGCAAATCCCGTTCCACTGGTATTGATTCGGCGTTTCTCAAGGGCGACACCATTAGGAATTTTTTTAACTTAAGTGCCGATGAGCTTGTTTCCAAAATCGGAGTAAAAGGAAAAATTGTCAGGATTAAATTGGAAATAGACATAGATCCTCCCGAAGGAGCCGGTTATGAAATGAAGACTTTGCTGTCGCCCATACCTTTTCAGGTAAAATTGTTTCGTCCTCAATGCCTTTTCGCGGGAAAACTGCACGCGGTTTTGTGCAGAAATTGGAAAAACAGGGTAAAGGGGAGAGATTATTATGATTTTGTCTGGTTTATTGGAGAGAAAATACCATGCGATATAGGATACTTAAAAACAAAATTGATAAAGACCGGAACTTGGAGCCCAACTGAAGTTTTGACAAAGGAAAAGATAATAAAGATTCTAACGGATCAATTCAAAAGAATTGACTTTGATATGGCCAAAAATGATGTGAGGCCTTTTATAGAAGATCAGAATTCTTTGGATCTCTGGTGTGTTGATTTTTTTATCCGAATAGCAAATAGCATAGATTTTATTTAGAAAGAAGAAGAAATATCAACCACGAAGGGTGCAAAGCCATGCTTTGCTCCTTCACGAAGGTTAAAAAATAACCGCGGTATTTTTTTAAATACAAAAAAAACCGGATCCAATTCTTGAATCGAAGATTCAAAATATCGTTACGCCAATGAATGTGAAGAGGAAAATCAATCCACCATTTTCCAGCAGACGGGTAAACCGTTAACTTTTATCGAGCCTGTTATTTCAGAAGGTGAAAAATAAACATTTTGATGATTGTCCGCTGTGAAATCGGCTGAAAAATACAGAGAATCGTTTTCAAAGTATATCGAATTAACGGTTATGGTAAAATGTCCGAAATATTCTCTCTGAAGGCTCTCTGAACCATGAAAAGTTTCGAGCCAGAAATATGAGTGAATAAGACGCTCAAAAAACGAATACATATCCTGAAAATCAGAATCGTTTAATGCTACGGGGCAGTCTATGTGGTCTGTTACGAATTCGTATTTGTAATTTTCCAGGCGATTGTAGATTATATTGAATTTGTCAATGTAGAGAAGATTCATTTTCAGGTATATTCTGTTGCCGTTTTCATCGAGAGCTGAAAAATTCAATTCGAGAGCCCCGAAGGAGCCGCTTGTCACGTATGCTTCATTGCAAAACAATACTCGCGTCGAGAAGGTCGTGTCGTCGGATTCTTGCGTTTTCAACGTGAATAAAACCGTATTTTTCGGCTGCCATTGCCGGGCCGCGGTGATGGATCCTATGCTTAAAAATGACAGCAAGAAAAAAAACAATGTAACAATTTTCATTTTAGCCTCTCTGTGTTTAATAAATTATTATACAGAAATTATTGAAAAATATTCCGAAAATTTTTACTGGGATAATTTTATATAAACAGCAGATTTATGATATTGACGCAAAATATATTTAATTATTGAATAAAAGATTCAAAATATCGTCACACGAAGGGAAGAAAGAAGAAGAAATATCAACCACGAAGGTTAAAAAGAAAAAGAAAATAAACCTCGGTATTTTATGAATACATAAAAACCGGATCC
>JAFGGF010000211.1 GCA_016930735.1 Prolixibacteraceae bacterium | reverse complement strand
TCTTTCTTTGTAAATTTCAATTTAACAGGAATCGGGTTAAACCGGATTTTAGAATACAATGGGGAGACAGAAAAGAGCTAATTTAATTGCCGTATTAATATTATTTCCGGCTGTGCTATTTGCACAATTCAATAATAATACAACATCACCATACTCAAGGTTTGGACTGGGGGATTTGCAAAGAGGGTCGACTGGCAGGGCTTCGGCAATGGGAAGTGCAGGTATTGGAAGCCGGAACAACCAACAGATAAACCTGTTGAATCCTGCATCATTTACTTCAACCGATTCATTGTCTTTCCTGTTTGATTTTGGTTTTAAAGCTAGCTTCTCCGGTTTTAAAAATGAATTGGATGGTTTTAAAACAAACGATATAAACTTTAATTATTTTTCATTTAGTTTCCCTGTAACAAACTGGTTGGGTGTTGGAATGGGGATTAGCCCGTTTTCCGATATGGGTTACGATGTACAGATGATTGAAGAAGAAGAAACATACGGGAAGGTCTGGCACAGGTATAATGGCGATGGTTCAATATCAAAAGCTCAGTTTGGTATTGGAATAGAACCCATAAAAAATATTTCGGTAGGTGCTAATGTATATTACCTTTTTGGTAAACTGGTCAGAAATGCTAATGTTTCATTTCTTGAAGAAGTTGATTTTTACAGCGACCAGAAATACGAACAGATCAGGATGCGTGATTTTGGTATATCATATGGTTTACAGGCTACTTTGCCATTCACTGAAAAGAAACAACTGACATTAGGATTAACATTTGAAAATAAACCTGAATTTACTTCTTTCCATTCCGATATCACCAGGATATTATTATCAAATGGCACTACAACTGATATTGATACAATTATTAATATCGATGAGGTAAAAGATATTATCAGGTTGCCACAAAATTATGGCATAGGATTATCATTTGTAAACAACGGGAAACTGGAAGTAAATCTGGATTATATCCATCAGAAATGGTCACAAGCTGAATTCTTCGGAGAAAAGAATCCTTTCCTTACCGATTTGGACAGGTATGCCTTTGGTATTGAATATATCCCTGATTATTATTCCATCAGGAGTTACTTCGACAAGGTTGCTTACCGGGCAGGAATCAGGTATGAAAATTATTATTTAATTTTTGGTGATCAACAGCTTACCGATGTTGGCATAAGTTTTGGTGTAGGATTACCAATTTACCGTTCTTTATCAATGATTAATTTATCAGCAGAATTAGGCAAACGCGGAAAAATCACCGATAACCTGATTCGCGAATATTACGCAAAATTTACTTTAAGTGTAAATTTGTACGATATTTGGTTTATAAAAAGAAAATATGATTAATTCAAAATAAACTAAAACCGTTATGAAATCAATAATTTTAAAATCAGTACTGATTATTACCATTTTAGCAACAGGTGTAATAAGTACGATGGCACAAAAAACAATAAAAGGTACTGTCTACCAGAATGGTGAGCCGATGGCAGGAGTTAGGGTTGAGGCTCATAGAGGCGGGGAGATGTTGACCAGCTTCGACGGGAAATATGAAGTTGCGGTAGATCCGAAAAATAAATATCTTAAGTTTATTTTTATCGATGAAATAAAAAAGAAAGATCTGGATGAAAATTCAGGAGATGTTATTGATTTCTACTGGGACGGTATAAAACCAGCCGGAGATGATGAAAACGGAAGTGGTGTCAATAATAAATCAATGGAACAACTTATTAACGATAAGGATGTTGATTTTATGCAGACATGGAGCTTGTATGATGGTTTTTATTCAAATAAAGATTACAATTCAGCACTTCCTCATTGGGAAAAACTTTACAACCAGTATCCAAAATGTTCTCCTAATATTTATATCCGCGGTACAATTGTTGAAAAAGATCGGATGGAGAAAGCTCCGACTCTTGCTGAAAAAGTGAAACATCTGAATAAGATGATGGAAATTTACGATAAAAGGATTAAGAATTTTGGAGAAAAGGGATATGTTCTTGGCCGTAAAGGTGTTTCATGGTTTGAGTTATATTTAAAGGATGAAGAGAGTATTCCGATGGATCAAAAGGACAAAGCTTTAAAAACTGGTTATGAATGGTTGGCTGAGTCTACAAAATTGATGGGAGAAAAGACAGAAGTTCCGGTTATTGTACTTTTTATGAACGTAACAGTCCGTTTATTTAAATTGGGCGAATTACCAAAGGAAACAGTAGTTTCTAATTATGATTTAAGCTCAAATCTTTTAAATAAAATGCTGGAAAAGGGAAATGCTGATAATATTGATGATATTAAAATTGCCCTTGATTTTACCGATGATGTTTTCAGTAAATCGGGTGCTGCCGATTGCGAAGCCTTGTTAAGCATTTACGGATCACAATTTGAACAAAATTCCGGTGACATCAACTTCCTGAAAAAAATGCTGGCCAGGTTAAGGAAATCAAAATGCGACGAAAGCGATTTATATAACAATGCTGCCGAAAAACTTTATGAATTGGATCCATCACCTGAAGCAGCATTTAACATGGCGCGCAGATATATAAAACTTTCCGATTTTGCCAAGGCCAAAGAATACTACAAAGAGGCTATGGATCAGGAAACCAATCAAGAATTACTGGCTACTTATTATTATGAGTACGGACTCTTTATATTTGCCAAGGAAAGAGCATACCAGGAAGCAAGAGAATATGCCAGGAAGGCATTGAGTATTAATCCAAATTATTGCGATGTTTTAATGTTGATTGGTGATATTTATGTTGCTGCAAGCAGTGGTTATGATGGAAATGAATTTCAGAAATCAACCATTTTCTGGTTAGCTGTTGATTATTATACAAGGGCAGCACGCGCCAGCGAAGATTGTTATGAAGAAGCTACACAAAAAGCAAACGATTATAAAAAATATTTCCCGAATAAGGAAGAAGTATTCTTCCAGGGATTAACCGAAGGTGAAAATTACAAAATCGAAGGTTGGATAAATGAAACCACAAAAGTCAGGTTCTAAATATCTGTCTCATATAAAAAAATATTTTTGTATTGCAGCTCTGTTTTGCGGGGCTGCAATAGTTTTTTCAGGGTGTGAGGCTGAAGTGGAAAAAATAGAAGCATTCAGTTCACCCGAATCACTTCCTGTTGTATATGCCGAAAATTTTGAAACCACTTTTATTGATTCTTTTAAAATACGAACTTATATGAAAGCTCCTGTTTTGCAGGAGTTTAAAACTGAAAAACAATCATTTTTTGAATTTCCTGAAGGTGTCATTTTAATAAAATACGATGAAACCGGGAAGGTTATCTCACGGATTCAGGCCGATTATGCCCGTAATTACGAAAAGGAAAAGAAGTGGGAAGCTAAAAATAATGTGGTTGCAGTTAATTCACTGGGCGATACACTTAAAACTGAATACCTTGTTACAGAAGAAGAAACAGGAAAAATATATTCCGACAAATTTGTAAAAATTATCCGCCCCGACCAGATAATTACAGGCATTGGTTTTGAAGCTGATCAAAACATGGAAAACTGGAAGATCAAAGATCCCAAAGGCACAATTTATATTACAGTCGATGAAGGTGAACAAAATCAGAATGATAGCGTAAGTGTCAATGATAATTCTTTAAAACCGGTACAATTTTCAAAGTAGCCAAGTTATGAACCTGCTGCTGATTATATTAATTACCATTATCCTTTCTGCTTTTTTTTCCGGTATGGAAATAGCTTTTGTATCAGCTAATAAACTCAGGCTTGAACTTGATAAAAAATCGGGACCTGTATTTTCAGGAGTACTTAGTTTTGTTACAAAAAGCCCTGGTAAATTTATTGCCACCATGCTTATTGGCAATAATATCGCGTTGGTTATTTACGGTATTGCATTTGCTGGGGTATTGGAACCGTCACTGGTTAAATTTACGGATTCAGAGTCTGTTATATTAATAATTCAAACCATAATTTCTACCCTGATAATTCTTGTCCTGGCCGAATTTTTACCCAAAGCACTTTTTCGTATTTTCCCTAATACTATACTGAATATATTTTCAGTCCCGCTTGCTTTTTTTTATATGTTGTTTTATCCCATAACCTCTTTTGCTATGGGAATTACAAATGTATTATTGAAAAAGGTTATAAAAAACAAGGCGGAAGAAGGACTGAGTAATCCCGTATTCAGCAGGGTCGACCTGGATCATTTTATCAATGAATCTCAGATTGATGGGAGGATTGATGAAAAGGCAGAAGAAGAACATGAAGTTAAGCTTTTCAGGAATGCACTCGATTTTTCTAAAGTACGGCTCCGTGAAATAATGGTCCCACGTACAGAAATGGAAGTTCTTGATATTAATTCAGGAATTGATGACTTAAAAGCCATTTTTATTGAGACAGGTTATTCGCGGATCCTGATCTTTGAAAATAATATTGACAATATCATTGGTTATGTTCATTCTTCAATAATTTTTGAAGACCCGGGATCAATCAGGCCACATTTGAAAAGTGTTCTTATTGCGCCTGAAACAATGCCGGCCAATAAACTTTTAAGCATATTTATTCAGGAACACAGGAATATTGCTGTGGTTGTTGACGAATTTGGAGGTACGGCCGGAATGGTTACCAGCGAGGATATTTTGGAAGAAATATTTGGCGAGATAGAAGATGAACATGATACAAGCGATTATATCGAGAGAAAACTCAATGACTCGGAATATGTTTTCTCAGGACGGTTTGAAATTGACCTGCTAAATGAAAAATATAATTTAAAATTGCCTGAAAATGAAGATTTCGAAACTCTGGCAGGATTTATTCTGGCGTATTATAAAAGTATTCCCAAAATAAATACTGTCATCGAAATAGATCATTTTAAGTTTAAAATACTAAAAGCTACCAACACAAAAATCGAATTAGTACATCTTACAATTAAAGAAAGCTGATTTTTGAACAATAGTGATTTGAAATTTGATTGATAAGGTTTTGATATACAGACAGTTTTAAAGAATATTCCATTATATTAATTTTAAGAAGTTAAAATAAAAATAATTTTTAGGTATAAAATTGAATTTTATTATCTTCGTAGCTCGAAAAAAATAAGTGAATTCAGTAAAATAATTTATATTAAATGGCTACACTACAAAATATTAGAAATCGTGCAGGGATTATAGTGGCAATAGTGATTGGACTTGCAATGGTTGGATTTGTTCTGGGCGATATGTTTCAATCAGGGAACACCTTGTTTCAACGACAGAAATCGATAATTGGTGAAATAGATGGTAAGTCTTTTCAGTACCTCGATTTTCAAACGAAAGTTCAGGATTTGGGCGAAATTTATAAATTAAACAATGGAAACAACCAACTTGACGAAAATACATGGGTTCAGTTAAGAGAACAGGTTTGGCAAAACATTGTTAGGGAAGCCTTAATGAAAGATACATATGATGATTTGGGGATTAATGTTAGTACAGATGAATTATATGATATGGTTCAGGGAAGTAATATCCACCCTATTGTGCAGCAGATTTTTACAAATCCCAATACCCAACAAGTTGACAGAAATGCAATTATCAGGTTCCTGAAAAGCCTTGAAACCAGTGCTACTCCTGAATCAAGAGCATATTGGTTATACCTTGAACAACAGATTTCTGAAACAAGGGCTCAAAGTAAATACAACACTTTAGTTAAAAAAGGTCTGTATGTTACAAATGAAGAAGCACAGATAAGCCTTAGCCAAAAAAACCATAATGTTAATTTCAGCTATATAGCTTTACCATATACCTCTGTCTCAGACAGCCAGGTGGTTGTTACAGAAAAAGACCTGAAAGATTATTATAACAATCACCAGGAAGATTACAAGCAGGAAGGTTCAAGAAAGATAGAGTATGTTGTATTCCCTGTTCGGCCTACTGATGTCGACAGGTTAGATACTGAAAATCAGTTAGCCGGATTACGGGATGAGTTTAAAGCAGCTACAGATGATGCTCAGTTTGTAGATACAAATTCGGATGAAAATTTTGATGATTCATGGTTTAGCCTGGATGAACTTCCAACAAATATCAAATACTGGATTGAAACTCAAAAGGCAGAAGTAGGAGATGTGTTCGGGCCATATTTTATAAATGACGTTTCGCAATTGGCAAAATACCATGCTACCGAAATACGTCCCGATTCTGTTGAAGCACGTCATATTTTAATCAGGGTTGACGGGACTGAAACACAGGATGCCATCCAGAAAAAGATTGCACTTGCCGACAGTTTAAAAACTGCTGTTGAAAAAGGCAGTAACTTTGCCGACCTGGCGCTTAAATTTTCTGAAGACCAGGGATCAGCAGTTCGCGGTGGTGACCTTGGGTTTTTTACTTTCACACAAATGGTTAAACCTTTTGCCGAAGCAGCTTTTAATAATAAAGTAGGTGAAGTTTCAGTAGCTGAATCTCAATATGGGCTGCATGTGGTTCAAACAACCAAGTGGGGTACAACCTCCAGGAAATATCAGGTTGCTTACCTGACAAGGAATGTTACAGCTAGTACTGAAACCTATCAGAATATTTATTCACAGGTAAATAAATTTGCCAGTGAAAATACAACGCAGGAAGAGTTTGATAATGCTGTTGTTGAACAAAACCTGACTAAAAAAACTGCTATAGTGCGTGAAAATGACCGTTCAATTCCGGGTATCGAGAATTCCAGGGTACTGATCAGGTCGGCATTTGAAGCTGAAGAAGGTGATATTTTAAACGACATGAGGGAATCATCTATTTTTGAAATTGGTGATAATTTTATTATTGCTACCCTTGTTGATGTAGTTGAAGAAGGAGTTAGTAGTTTTGAAGATGTCAGGAGTAGGGTTGAATTAGCCGTTATAAAAGATAAAAAGGCTGAACTTCTGATCGATAAAGCAAATACTGCCCTTAGTAATGAAAACGATATCGTTGTTATAGCTAATGAATTGGGAACCGAAGTAAAGGCAGCAGCAAATGTTAATTTCTCTTTGGTGTCGATTCCGGGGATTGGGTTGGAGCCAGCCTTATTAGGTACTGTTTCAGTTCTTGAACAGGGAAAAATTTCCAAACCGG
This sequence comes from Prolixibacteraceae bacterium, assembly GCA_016930735.1. GTDB lineage: Bacteria > Bacteroidota > Bacteroidia > Bacteroidales > Prolixibacteraceae > JABMQB01. Next base: position 2,629 of record JAFGGF010000211.1, on the reverse strand, counting down.
TAAAAGGAAACATTTCTGTTTATATTGTTGAAGTTACCAGTGTTAATGAAGGAACCAATACGAATATTGCATCAGAACAACAAAGCATTGTTCAAAATGTTGCTTACCGTGCCGATATGCAGGTGTATGAAGCAATAAAAAATGCTGCAAGCATCGATGACAGGAGGTCAAAATTTTATTAAGATATTTGTGCAGATTATAATAAAAAAGGAGTCATTTTTGACTCCTTTTTTTATTGCATTATTCTGGATGTTTTATCCAAGTTTTGCGATTAATTCAATTTCAGCAGTCCCCCCTGCATATAAACGGGATATAGGGCATTTTTCTTTTGCAGCTACTGACAATTCTGAAAATTTTTCCTGTGATAATCCGGAACATTTAACATTACATTCCAGTTTTATGTTTGTAATGCAAGGTCCTGTTTCATCTTTGCCTAAAGTTACAGAAGCTAAAGTTTCAATTTTTTCAGGAGATAATCCTTCTCCGCTGATTAAAGCTGCGAGGAACATAGAATAGCAACCTGAATGAGCTGCCCCGACCAGTTCTTCAGGATTTGTTCCTACACCGTTTTCAAAACGGGAAACAAAAGAAAAAGGGCCGCTGTAATTACTAAAATTCATGGAACCTGATCCATCCTTTAAGGTTCCGTTCCAAATTGATTTTGCTTTTCTTACTGACATAATAAAATTCTTTGGTTAATATTGATTTTGTTTTTAATAATTCAAAATAACTTAATATTGCAAATATAGATTTCATAATAAAAGCAATCAAATAGATTTTTTTGAATCAGGTTAGATAAAAGCTATTCATAAAAATAATGCTTAAGTTAAGTCAGGTTTTGCCGGAATCTGAAATAAAAGAAAGATGTTCGAGTTTACACAAATTGTAGAATGTACGTTATGAAACACGATTTATCTTTTTGAGATAATTATTTATATCCCTATATTTAGATGATTTTCTGAAAAGAATATGAATTAAATAACCTTATCCAATTTAAACTAATATTATGGAAAAGAAATCAGACAAAATGAATGTTTCCAGAAGGTCGTTTCTGGGGACAACTGCTGCAGTTGCAGCCGGTATTACTATTGTGCCGAGGCATGCTGTAGCTGGATTGGGGCATCAGGCTCCAAGCGACAAACTTAACCTGGCAGCTGTCGGTATCGGTGGTATGGGGAATTCAAACCTTAGAAACTTAAAAGATTCTGAAAACATTGTTGCATTATGTGATGTGGACTGGAAGTATGCAGCGCCTGTTTTCGAAAGTTATCCTAATGCCAAGAAGTATAAAGACTGGCGGGTAATGTACGATGAAATGGGCAAAAACATTGATGGTGTTATCGTTGCAACAGCTGACCATACACATGCTATAATTGCCGCACATGCAATTACTATGGGGAAACATGTGTATGTTCAAAAACCACTGACTCATACCGTTTATGAATCACGTTTGTTGACAAAGTTAGCAGCCAAGTACAAAGTGGCAACTCAGATGGGTAACCAGGGTTCTTCAGGGGAAGGTGTAAATTTAACTACCGAATGGTTGGCTAATGGTGAGATAGGCGATGTGACAAAAGTTGAAGCCTTTACCGACCGCCCAATTTGGCCTCAGGGCTTAAATACTCCTGAAAGAGGTGATTGGGTGCCTGATACTTTGGATTGGGATTTATTTACCGGTCCGGCCAAAATGCGTCCTTACAACCAGGTTTATCATCCATGGAACTGGCGTGGCTGGTGGGATTACGGTACAGGTGCCTTAGGTGATATGGCTTGCCACATACTTCATCCTGTGTTTGTTGGACTTGAATTGGGTTATCCGATTCATGCCCAGGGAAGTTCTAGCTTACTTCTTAATGATTGTGCTCCTGTTTCACAATCTGTAAAATTAACCTTCCCTGAAAGAACACCGAAAAAGAAAATGAAAATGAAACTTCCTCAGGTAGATGTTTACTGGTCGGATGGAGGGATTAAACCAATGCTTCCTGAAGGTTGGCCCGATGGTAAGAATCCGAATGATCAAGGAGGCTATGTATGTTTTCACGGTACAAAAGATAAACTCATTTGCGGCTGTTACGGAGTAAATCCATGGTTGCTTTCTGGCAGAAAACCAGAAGCGCCGAAATTCAGAAGGAGAATTGAAAATGCAACCGGTGGAGGACATGAAAGAGATTGGGCTGCCGCATGTAAGGAAAGTCCTGAAAATCGCAGGATGACTGCCTCTGATTTCTCAGAAGCAGGGCCATTTAATGAAATGGTTGTTATGGGTGTTCTTGCAGTTCGTTTACAGTCTCTTTATAAAGAACTCGATTGGAATGGTGAAAAAATGGAATTCACTAACCTTACGGATGATGAAAAAATCAGGACAGTTATTAAAGACGGTTTTGAAATTCATGATGGCCATCCAACTTTTGCTAAAACCTGGACAGATCCGGTTGCAGCTAAAGAATTTGCAGCTGAATTGATTAAGCATACTTATCGTAAACCATGGAGTTTACCTGACATGCCTGCTTAATTTTGAATCTGAAGTAATCAGAATAATAATATGAAGGTATCCGGAAACGGATACCTTTTTTGTTTTTACAAGTAAGAATAAATAAGTATCAATATTTACCAGATTAAACACATATAT
>JAFGGF010000210.1 GCA_016930735.1 Prolixibacteraceae bacterium | reverse complement strand
TTCCTTTTTCTTCAAATGTCGGGCTTATTGTTCCAAGAATCAGGTATGCCCTCATTTCCAACAGCCGGTTTTTAATTCTTTGGGCTGCTTTTAATGCTTCCTGCGACAAGCTGTCAGCTTCATTAATTTTGGTTTCGTTTATTCTGAGGGCAAGGTCAAGCTGAAGTGAAATTTTTTCATCACCTTTTGCCTGATTTAAGGCATTTCGAAGACTGTCAATGCTATTAAATTCAACACTGAAAGCATTTGAAAAAGTTAAAATGAAAATTATAAACAAGATCAATCCCTTACATATCTTCATTTCTGTGGTGGTATTAATATCATTTCAATCCCAATTCTTCAAATATATAAAGATTCATTAAATGAAACCTTATTTTTATAGTTAACTACACTTCTGAACATAAAAAAACGAATTTTCAACTTTCAGGAATCTTATTACCTTTAAGTATATAATAAAAAAGAGAAACTATGCAATACTTACCATCAGAATCAAGATATGACAGCATGCAGTACAACCGATGCGGGAAATGGGGATTAAAGCTTCCGGCGGTTTCACTGGGTTTGTGGCATAATTTCGGGGGAGTTGATTTTTTTGAAAACGGGCGTAAAATGCTCCACCGGGCTTTCGATCTGGGCATAACCCACATAGACCTCGCAAATAACTACGGACCGCCACCCGGTTCGGCAGAAGAAAATTTCGGGAAAATACTGAAGCAGGATTTCAGTGCTTACCGTGATGAACTGATTATTTCCTCTAAGGCTGGCTACCTGATGTGGCCGGGTCCTTATGGTGAATGGGGTTGCCGCAAATATGTACTTGCCAGCCTTGACCAGAGCCTCAAACGGATGGGATTGGATTATGTTGACATCTTCTATTCCCACCGCCCTGATCCAAATACCCCGCTCGAAGAAACTATGATGGCTCTTGATCAGGCGGTACGTTCAGGGAAAGCATTGTATGTTGGAATTTCAAATTATCCGGCAGACATGACCAAAGAAGCTTCACGGATTCTGAAGGAATTGGGGACACCCTGCCTGATCCACCAGCCAAAATATTCAATGTTTGTGCGTTGGGTGGAAGACGAATTGCTGGATGTTCTGGAAGAAGAGGGGATTGGCTGTATCCCGTTTTCACCACTGGCCCAGGGGCTGCTGACAGATAAATACCTGAATGGTATTCCGGAAGGGTCGCGTGCAGCCAAGTCGTGGGGATTCCTCCAGGAAAGCGAAGTAGTTCCGGCAATCGGAAAGGTGCAAAAGCTGAATGAACTGGCTCAGCAACGCGGGCAGTCGCTGGCCCAAATGGCGCTGGCATGGGTTCTCAAAGACAAACGGATCACATCGGTACTGATTGGAGCCAGTTCGGTTCAGCAAATCGACAATAACGTGGAAACGCTTAAAAACCTGGATTTTTCTGAAGAGGAGTTAATCCTGATTGAGAAAATCCTGGGCTGATACCCCTCTCCTTGCAAGGGGAAAAATTTCCAGCTCATTTATATAAAGAGTTGAAATAAAACACAAACCTGAATGCCTGGGTTAAGGATAAATTAATTTTCAGGTTGGATTTTCATCTCAAATACAGCAGCAGCTTTTACTTTTTCTGTAGAGAACAGGTCATCGTGATATTGATTATTGATGTACAATTTAGTCTGGTCACAATAAAAATCGCTGGCAGGAATTCCTGACTCCCCGGTTGGTATTACTGTTACTGAAGCATCCCAGTTGCTCACGTCAAAAATATGGCGGTGGGAGGCTCCGTGGTTCACATTATAAAGATTTCCCCAGGGATAGGAATACGGGCAAACAGTATGAAAACTTCCGGGCATTTCGAAAGGACCTTTATTCAATTTTAAAACTTTATTGAGTATTTCCACAGAACCGATAGGGTGAGAAAGTGTAAATGTATGGATTTTACTCCATTGCCAGTCATTGGTATTTTCACCTAATCCTGTTGTCAGTTCGGCTACTGCATCTTTAAACGAACGGATAATTATATCATCAAAACTTTCAACTTCAGGAGTAGACTGGTCGTCGACCCATGGAGAGTTTTCCTCGGCAAGAATATTGATAACCAGGTTTTCAAGAATCATCCGGCTATAACGTAAATGATTAAACGAGTTTTCAGAAAGGTCGTCTTTAATCAGGTTTTCCGTCAGCTTCCTGTACATAATTTCAAAAACCGATGTAGCCTGTGATTCTCTTGTGAGGTTTCCATCCCAGGTTTTAATTTTTTCATAAGCAGCCTTTTCGGTCTCATTCATATCTGAACAATTTTCCAAAGCCGGTAAAAAATGTGGCATCATCCGGTCAACCAAAGCTGAATTAAAATCGCTTTGCATTGCCTGGAAATCAGGAATTCCAAGTTTTTCTTTTGCTTCCAGCATTTCACGTATTCTGTTAATCCGGTCGGGTGTGGCAAACCAATGGCCGATGTAATAAGGATAATCCTCGGGAACGGTTTTGTTATTGGCTGAAGAAACATAGCCTCTTTCCGGATTAAATTCGTAGGGCAACTGTTCGAATGGTACCAGCCCCTGCCAGTCGTATTCATCGGTATCGCCCGGATAAACCTGAATTCCGTTGCCTTTCCGGATTGGAACCCCGGCGCTGGTTTGTAAACCTATGTTTCCTAAAACATCGCCATAAACAATATTCTGGCTGACCGATTTAAAGGTTTTTACAGCATCACGGAAATCACTCCAGTTGTGAGCCCTGTTCAGTTTAAAAACCGTACGTATCTCATTGCTCATTTCATTGCCCAGCCAGTGGATTGAAACAGGCTTTTCCTTCATATTCTGAAAATGATTGACAATCGGCCCGCGGTGAGTAAAAAGAATTTTCCTTGAAACAGGTTCAGCTCCTTTTATCCCGATGTTTTCATTTTTAATAATTAAGTCTTTCCATTCCCCGTTTAACAGATATTTGGTTGTATCGTCATTCAGCGTTTCAAAATAAAAATCAAGGTCATCCACCATCACATTTGTCATTCCCCAGGCAATGGAGTCGTTATGCCCGGCAATCACAAAAGGCTGACCGGGCAAAACCAATCCTGTAACATTTAATTTTCCGTTCACAACCTGATGCATCTGGTACCAGATTCCGGGCGCAAACAATCCAAGGTGCATATCGTTTGCCAATAAAGGTTTTCCGCTGGTGCTTTTTTTGCCAGCCACAGCCCAGTTGTTGCTTCCGTAAAAAACTTCGAGACCAAGTTCTTCCAGTTTTTGAGAGCCGGCAAGGATTGAACCCTCTGCAAAACCTTCAGGAATCCCCATATCAGGGAAAATGGCAGTAGGATGGTTTTTTATATTCGGGATCAGTTCGTTTAATTTTTCTTCACTCACTTCTTTGCTTAACTGATTAAGCAAAAGTTCGGTGTCCCAACCCGATGTTAAATCCCATGACATATAACCAATCAGGTTGATTGAATGAACCGGTTTCCACGGGTCAGGTTTATATCCTAAAACTTTAAATTCAGGAGGAAGCTGATTGTTCTCCATATACTGGTTTACACCATCGGCAAATGCTTCAAGTGCTGCAATAATTTCCGGGTCGGATGACGATATTAGTTTTTCAGACTTTTCAGGGATTCTTAAAGCACGCATCAAATGGTCGGTTTCAAGAGTCATTTCTCCAAACATTTCAGAAAGCCTTCCCTCGGTGGCCCGGCGAAGTAAATCCATTTGCCAAAGACGATCCTGTGCCATGGCAAAACCTACAGCCCGATACAAATCAGCCTCATTTTCAGCATAAATGTGAGGAATGGCGTACTTGTCACGCAAAATTGTAACCTCGGAAGAAATGCCTCTGAGTTGCACATTTTTGTTATAATCGGGGAGTGCCCCGTTTTTAATATTATTCAAAAGAAACAGCCCGGCAATAACTACCAATACAATGAGTACAAGTAAAGCAAGTAAAATTCGTTTCAAGATTTTCATGTCAAATCATTTAGGATGTTAGGTATGGTATTTAAATATTTTTATATTTATCTGAAAATTACAAAAAATCTAAATTATGAAAAAAGTATTGGTTCTTTTTTTCCTTGCATTTTATGCAATATCAGCTTATTCGCAGGCTGCCGATAAAATAGTAGGTATTTGGTGGAACGATGAAAAAACCACAAAAATCAAGGTTGAGAAACAAAATGGTAAATATATTGGGACCATAGTTTATATGATTCCTGAAAAATATGAAAACGGCCTGCCTCCAAAGGATGATGAAAACCCGGATCCTGCGCTACGTGAACGTTCGGTTGTCGGATTACAGATTCTGGATGGGCTTGTTTTTGATGCTAAAAAGAATGAATGGAAAGACGGTACTATTTACGACCCGAAATCGGGGAAAACGTATGATTGTTATGTCTGGCTTGAGAGCGATGAATTAATGAAACTGAAAGGATTCCTCCTGGGAATGCGTTTTATTGGCCGGAGCTCGGAGTGGTACAAAACCACACTGGACTAAATTTAAGCCGAAACCTGAACCTTTAACCCGACTTTTTTTGCTTTTGAAGCAATCCGGTTTAATTCCTGTTCAGGAATTTTTTTCAGGGTATCGACTGGTGTATCCCTTGCAATGGTGTAGATCATCACCTGCGAGGGATTTATTTTTTTAAGAAGTTTAAGCCATGCTTCCAGTTCAGTTTCTGTCGTATTATCAAACTGTTGCCCTTCGTATTCTCCTTTCAGGAACATGGTTTGAATAATTACTTTCCCGTTAAATCCTGTCAGTTGTTCAACCGTTTTATCCAGGTTAAACGATTTTGTTGGGCAATCCATAATTTTTATTGTGTCCTCAAAAGCCGAATCGAGTTTCTGAATGTTGTCTTCAATTTTTAATAATGCTTTAAAAACACTTTTTTTATGAACCATGGTGGCGTTTGATAAAACAGCAATCCGGGCATCGGGCGAAAATTTGTTGCGCAATTCAATAGTGTCATTAATAATTTTGGCAAAATCAGGGTGGAGGGTTGGCTCTCCGTTTCCTGCAAATGTTATTACATCGGGAAGCCGGTTTTCCGTTTGCATTTGAATTAACTTTTCTTCCAGCTTTAATTTGACTTCTTTCCGTGAAGGCAGGGTGGTTTTTTTATTATGTGATTTCGGATTCCTTCCGCATTCGCAGTAGATACAATCGAAAGAACAAACTTTGCTGTTGACCGGCAACAGGTTAATTCCCAGCGATATTCCCAACCGGCGGCTTTTTACCGGGCCAAAAATTATTTCATCAAACAGAAAAGTTGCCATAAATTAAATTTGCGTCAAAGATAATCATTCCGGAAAGTAAAAGCAGAAATAAACGGATATACGAATTAAAACAAATCTGAACAATTGAACTCCAAAAACACGGATATACTGATGTTAACAAATTAAATCATCGTAAATCAGTTACATCTGTTTTATCAGTGTTCTATATGTTTTTAAAATTATAACCGGAAGCACTAAATCAGCTTCCTGACTTTTGTTTCAGAAGTAAGTTTTAAATGATGCAGGTCGGCTTTTTCTATAAGGTTGATTCCTGGTTTTTTACCGACTTCAAAACTACCGAGCTTATTTTCCATACGAAGTGCCCTGGCTCCATTAATTGTTGCCCATTTGATAAGTTCTTCCAAAGTAGTTTCTTTGAAATTCTTCTGAACGGTTTTCATTTCTGACAAGATAGATAATTCACCGTTGGAAGCCAGGCTGTCGGTTCCCAGGCAAATATTCAATTTCAGACTTCTGAATAATTCAACATCAGGGAGGCTGTTGCTGATGTACAGGTTGGCATTGGGGCAAAGTACAAAAAAGATATTTTTCAAATCTCTTGTTTGCTCCAGAATCCGGATGTCTGATATCGTTGTAAATGTATTGTGGACAAGTAAAAGCTGGTCAGTTTGGGGAAGTTTATCAATGATTGATGGCAGTGAATTTTGCCCGGTTGGTTTCCATCCTGAAATATCAAGCCCGATATTATTTTTCAGGTGCTCTGTTATTTCTCCTGTCCCGTCCCGGTAAAAAAGGTTTTCGTCTTTGCTTTCCTGATTATGGATTGATACGATCCCATTATTTTTTTCAGTATTATTTTTTATCAGTTTAAATAAATCACCGGAAACAGAATATGGGGAATGGGGAACGATTGATGCATTCAATTTCAGTTCATTACACCTGTTATAAATATTTTCTGCGAATGAAAAAGCCCTGTCAGCCCTTTCGGGTAAAAATCCGAAAACTTCAATAAAAGTAAAATAATCAAGTTTACTTTCCTTTTTTATTTCCAGCGACGAATTCTGGTTTGAAATATCACCAACTGCAACAATGCCATTATGGTACATTTCCCTGTCGGCATTTCGAATTTGGATTATTATTTCTTCCTCTTCTGCCTTTCGGATTTTATTTATTGCACCGATAAATCCACCAAGCCCCGTTTTTTCCGGTATTTTATTTTTCAGATGGGATAATTCTGTGTGGCAGTGGGCATTTACGAATCCCGGAACCAGGATACCATTGTAATATTCCAGCCCGGCCTGTTCTCTCAGATTTCCCCGTGTATCCTCGATATTTAAAATTTTTCCGGTTTCATCGATGGTAATAATTCCGTTTTTCAAAGGAGGGGAAGTAACAGGGAAAACATATGTAGCGGCAATTTTTCTCACCTTACCTGCTCATTTCCAATATTAAGCTCTTCTTCCTCCTTATTTGTATAAGCTTCATTCATCTGGCTTATTTTGTCGAGGGCGGCAGCATAAATTCTTTCAAAGTCCTTTGGGAAATTTGAATAATAAATAACTGATTGTTCAAAGGTTGAATCGGCAACATTGTATTTTTTCAGGACAGAATAATAAAATTCCTGCGATTTGATTTTCATTTCACCGGCTCCAAGCCTGTTGTCTCTCTGATCGTAAATTGCATTTGCAATATGGAGGTCTACAAGTATATCAACCATTTGTTTTTCTGGCACCAGTCCTTTAGGCTTTTTGATCCAGCTATCACCGCATCCAGCAATAAGAAAGAGCCCTAAAATAAATATTACAATACTGCCACGCATAGATAAAATTTTTTCAAAATTAGAATTACCGGAAGATAAAACAAATTCAGTTAAGTTAAATAACTATAATCAATTGCCGGGTTTGAATAATTTTCTGAAAACCTCCTCAACCCTTGAGGCTTTAATAATGGAAATATTATATCCGTTTTCATTAAATCCTTTGTTGTGTGCAGAAATAAATATTCGGTTAAAACCCAGTTTTGCTGCTTCACTGATGCGTTGTTCAATCCGGTGGACCGGCCTTATTTCTCCAGTCAATCCCACTTCTCCTGCAAAACAGGTTTTATAGTCGATTGACAGGTCGAGGTTTGATGAAAGGATGGAGCAGATTACTGCCAGGTCGCTGGCCGGGTCGCTGATTTTCAGGCCTCCGGCAATATTCAGGAAAACATCTTTTGCAATGAGTTTGAATCCGGCACGTTTTTCAAGGACTGCCAGCAACATATTCAGCCTCCGCAAATCAAATCCGGTTGATGAACGTTGAGGTGTTCCGTAAGCAGCAGTGCTTACCAGTGCCTGAATCTCAATCAGGATCGGGCGGATGCCCTCCAGGGTAGCTGCAATAGCCGTCCCGCTTACTTCGTCTGATGTCTGGGATATCAGTTGTTCTGATGGATTTTTAATTTCATGAAGCCCCGTATCCCGCATTTCAAAAATCCCCAGTTCTGAAGTTGAGCCAAACCTGTTTTTTATGGATCGCAAAATACGGAACATGTGATTGGAATCACCTTCAAACTGGATTACTGTGTCGACAATATGCTCAAGTACTTTTGGTCCGGCAATGCTTCCTTCTTTATTAATATGGCCGATTAAAAACACTGCTATGTTTTCTTTTTTTGCCATTTTCAGTATGGCAGCGGCACACTCTCTGACCTGGGCTACCGAACCGGGCGAAGATTCTATCAGCTCGGTTGAAACGGTTTGAATTGAATCGATGATCAAAATGTCAGGGGAATGTTGTTCGGTGTAAGCAAGCAGGTTTTCAAGCGAAGTTTCACTTATAAAGTGGCAGTTTGAACTGTTCAGTTTTAACCTTTCAGCCCTGAGTTTTAATTGCTGCAGGCTTTCCTCGCCTGAGGCATAAAGAACTTTTTGTTTTGCCAGCCCCAGTGCAAGTTGTAAAATCAGTGTTGACTTTCCGATTCCGGGTTCCCC
>JAFGGF010000209.1 GCA_016930735.1 Prolixibacteraceae bacterium | reverse complement strand
CCTGATCATTTCAGATCCACCTCCCCTAAAACTGTAAATTGATTGGTTTGGATCACCAACAACACATAAATTCGGATTGTTTTCACCGGCAATCAACCTGATCAATTCATATTGCTGGGCATTTGTATCCTGAAATTCATCCACAAAAACCACAGGAAACTGGTCCCGGATTATATCAAGTATATCCTTATTATTTCTTATCAGTTCGAGAGGCTTGCTTATTAAATCATCAAAATCGAAGGCATTAAAGTCTTCCAGTTTTTTGGAATAAGCTGAATAAATTTTATTAAATTCATCAGGCAGATCCTTTTCAATTCCCTGTTTAAAGAGTGAAATAGCTGTGCCGATTTTTTTCATGGCTGAAAATTTTAAATCAGGAATGGTTTTCAAAATATCCGATTTATCGTTTTCATCCAGAATTACAAAATCGTTACTTCGGTTCAATAAAGAAAAATTATCCCGTAAAATGGAATAACCCAATCCATGAAAAGTATAAATATTGGGAACCTGTATTTGTTTTCCCAATTCAGCAGCCAGCCTCGATTTCATTTCATCGGCTGCTTTATTTGTAAAGGTTATTGCTAAAATCCGGTCTGGATCAGTAATTTTTTGATTTATCAAATAAACAATTTTAGAGGTAATTGTTTTTGTTTTTCCGGTTCCGGGTCCTGCAAGTATTACCAAAGGTCCTTTGGTATATTCTACTGCAGCCTGCTGTTCCAGATTCAAATCTCCTTTGGGTTTTATATTATATTCCGCGATTTGTTCCGCGACTTCCTGCTTTTGAGTCATTAAATTCTGAATGCCTTTTAAATCAAAATTTACTAGTTCCCTTGGTTTTGGCGGCTCAGGTTTCGAAAAGCCAAATAATCCATTACCTGTACTAAAATTCTGAATTTCACCCGGATTAAAAACTTTTATTTTCCCGTATTCTCCGTCAAATCCTTCCTGAACGATTACCTCACGGTTTCGCATCCTGCGAATGGCTTCGGCTAAAACCGGAGATGCATTTTTTTCGATTTCTTCAACAGGCACATTCAGAAGGATATCCATTTCATTGCCCAGTTTCTGAATTATTTTTTCATATTCAGCCCCGACTTTTTTCGATTTTTCACCTACACCTTCCATTTCTGCGATTATTTCAGGCAAAGGGATAATCGAACGGAAAGGCAGCCGGTTTTTTCGTTCGGAATAATCTTCCCTGTCTGATAAATGAATAATCCGGTTCATTACTCCAACTGTTACAGGTTTACCGCATTTGGGGCAAACCGACTGGTTTCTGATTGTTGTTATCGGGTCCCAGCAAACATTGCATTTCCGGTGCCCGTCGTAGTGGTATTTCCCTTCCTGAGGAAACATATCGATGGTACCAAGGAAATTTCCTGAAGAAGTATTTTTTAATGCGTTCCTGATTCCATCATAACTTAATTCGGCATTAAATACGTTTGCGTTTCTACCCAGCCTGTCGGGTGAGTGGGCATCGGAGTTGGAAATCAAAGCGACCCTGTCGAGGAAGGAACAAAGCCAGTTCATAGGAGCATCGGTAGAAAGCCCGGTTTCAATGGCAAAAATATAAGGCCATAAATTTCCGAAACATTCTTTGGGATTGTCAAATCCTGATTTTGAACCCAGCATGGAAAACCAGGGAGTCCAGATGTGTGCAGGAATAAAAATATTGTCTTCATTACAATCGAGCACCAGTTCCAGCAAATCCTGAGAATCAAGCCCTAGGATCGGCCTGCCATCTGACTTTAGGTTGCCTCCCAATGCAATCAGCTTCTGATTGATTTTTTCAGCTTCTTCAAAATCACGAACCATCACAACATTGTGGACTTTCCTTACTTTCTCCCCACGTTTGTAAATATTGCTGATTTCACCTGAAAGTAAAAACTTAGTATTATTTTCACCGGCCAGTAGTTTTGATCTGAACTCTTTTTTTAAACAAAAAAGGCCATTCCCTTCGGGTTCCAGTTTTTCTTTCAGTTCTTTTAGCCAACCGGCATGTGTAATATCTCCTGTGCCAACAACTTTAATCCCTTTAATTCCTGCCCAATAATCAAGATATTCAGGGACTAGTAACCTGCTGGTTGCCCGTGAAAAATGAGAATGAATATGTAAATCGGCAATAAAATGCATGATTAAAGATACCTTTTTTCCTGTATTCAAAAAGATACCTTAGATTTGTAAAACAATACAATTTTGCATTTCGTTAAAATAATAAGGTTTGAAAAAGCGTTGATTATGTTACAAAATTGTTTTGTGAAAAAAATATATTAAATTTATCGAAATTGCAGCAATAACTAAGAACCATGCAAAATACAAGGAATCCATTGATTTTTGTGGTCATTGAAAGCCCCATTTATAATAATCTCGTTGTTGGATTTTTAAAGTCAAGGAAGTACAACAATGTCATGTCTTTTTCGAAGGGAGAAGAGAGCCTTGAACATTTGAAATTAAATCCCGACATGTTTGTTTGCAGTTATTCTATGGAAGATATTAACGGCATGGAGTTGATGAAAAAAGTAAAGGCCGAACTTCCGGAAACAGATTTTTTCTTTTTAAGCGGGCAAAACGATGTAGAGGTTGCTGTAAATATTGTAAAACATGGTGCTACCGATTATATAGTAAAAAATGACAAGGCACTTGCAAAACTGGCACGGTCAATAGATTATACAGTAAATACAACAAAATCGTCGAAAGTCAGAAAAGGTTTTAAAATCGGTGTAATCGGATTTTTTATCATTCTTTTTATAATAATAATGATCATTTTAAGCCTTGCTATTATATTTCCCAAGGACTTTAGTTTTTCGTTGTAACTGATTCAGTTTTCTTCCCGCCGCTTAAATACTTTTATTACCTTAGGGGCTTTTCAAGAATAAATTTATGGGTGTATTAAAGGTTTTTAAGAAATTTCCCGGCACTTTCTGGACATCAAACACCATTGAATTATTTGAACGATGGGCGTGGTACGGAATTTACATTCCTTTGGCCCTATACCTGGTTGGATCAACAGATACAGGGGCACTGGGTTTCAGCCAGGCTCAGAAAGGGATTATTATGGGAACCGGCTCAATGTTGCTGTATTTTTTACCTGTAATTACCGGAGCCATAGCTGATAAAGTTGGTTACCGAAGAATTTTAATTCTGGCTTTTAGTATATATATCAGTGGTTTTTACATGCTGAATATTTTCAATTCATTTGAACTTACTTTTTTTGCATTTATCTGGACCTGTATTGGAGGGGCATTTTTTAAACCAATCATTTCAGCGATGATAGCCCGGACGACTGATGAGGAAACTTCTTCAATCGGATTTGGTATTTTTTATATGATGGTAAATATCGGGGGGTTTATCGGACCGTTTATTGCCGGGGTACTTTTAAATAAAAGCTGGACTTATGTTTTTTATATGTCGATCGCAGCTATTGCCTTGAATGTAATAATTACCATGTTCTTTTTTTCTGAGCCGGTTATAAAAGAGAAGTCTTCAACTCTCCTGAAAAATATTGGGAATGCCTTTGTTAATATATGGATCACTATTAAAAACTGGAAATATGTTTTGTTTCTTATCATTATGATCCTTTTCTGGACAGCGTTTAACCAATTATATTATTCTTTCCCGATTTTTATTGACCAATGGATTGATACAACAGTTGTATATAATGGATTACATTCGGTTTGGCCCTGGCTGGCAGAAGCAATTGGAAATGAAGGCTCTATTAATGCAGTTTCAATGACAAGTATGGATTCGTTTTTTATCATTCTTTTCCAGATATTGGTTTCTGCATTTGTGATGCGGTTTAAACCTCTCGCTGCCATGATGGGCGGAATTTTAATGCTTGCCGGAGGACTTGGGCTGATGTTTTCTAACCAGAGCGGATGGTTGATTTTATTGGGGATTTTGGTGTTTGCTCTCGGAGAAATGGCAAGTTCCCCCAAATACACCGAATATATCGGGCGTATAGCGCCGGTCGATAAAAAAGCGCTTTATATGGGGACTTCATTCCTGCCCATTGCTGCAGGACATCAATTGGCAGGATGGCTTTCGGGAGGTATTTATGAAGGAATTTCAGATAAGGTTTTCCTGCTGCAAAAAGAAGCTGCCAGGCAGGGCATCAGCCTTCATGAAATTACGGATACATTCACCAAAAATGATTTATTAAGTGAAGGAGCTGCCAGATTAAATATGTCGCAGTCGGAACTGACAAATTACCTATGGCAGAATTACCATCCTTCCAATATATGGATATTGTATTCAGGTATTGCGGTTTCGGCAGTTATCTTTTTATGGCTTTATGACAGACTTATTATTGGTAAATAGATAATTTTGTATATGCCCCGGTTAATTACCATATTATTTTTGCTCACCGGATTTGTATATTCCATTTCGGCGCAGGATATTTTTGTGTCGAACCTTCCGGTAGAGAAAAAAGACAATGCCCTGTATTTCAAGTTTGAAAGCGCCAGCTTTTTTAAAAACAATGAATATGAGTCTTATGTAGCCGATGGTTATACTTTGACCGGAACCTGGCTTCGCCCAAAATTCGTTTATTCACCTTCCAATAGTGTTCAACTTGAATTGGGATGGCATTACCTGAAATTTAACGGAGATGAAAATGCAACCTGGAACCTTCCCTGGTTTTCTGCAAAAGTTGGCCTGTTTAAAAATACTCAACTTATATTCGGAAATCTTAAAAACAATTATAACCACCGGCTTATCCAGCCGGTTTGGGAGCCTGAACGTTTTTTAACCGATAAACCCGAAGCGGGATTTCAGTTTTTACATAACTCTGAAAGATTATATTTTGATGCATGGATTAACTGGGAACAGTTTATTGTAAAAGGTGATCCCTTTCAGGAACATTTTACTGCCGGAATTTCATCAGAATTGAATTTATCCGGTTCAGGCAAAATTCGTTTCAGTGTACCTGTTCAGATTTTGTTTCACCACCGGGGAGGGGAGATAGATTCCAGCCCGTTAAAAGTTCAAACTTTATCAAATATGGTTGGTGGCCTGAAAGCTGAAATTCCAGCCTCGGGAATTTTCAAACAGGTCAATCTTTCAGGTTATTATTTGACTTTTAATGACGGAAGAGGCAATTTCGGACTTCCGTTTGAAAAGGGTTCGGCTTTTTTTTCAGACATCTCTGTTGATACAAAAATTGGGCAAATTGGTTTCCAAATCTGGTCTTCAGATAAATTTTATGCTGTTAAAGGTATGAAGCTTTTACTTCCCGGTCCTTTTAACAGCAGTGCAAACTATGATATCTGGGGGAAAAATCTGTTTTCAGTTTATTTTGACACTCAAAAAGAAATAATCAATGGGATCATTTTTGGAGCAAGGATTGAAGGATGGTTTGAATCCAGCCTTTTTTCAAATACAGCCGCAATTTATTTAATTGTTAATCAGGATTTTCTTTTAAAACAATTCTGAATCGGCGACATAACGCCAGGGTTTGCTGACCCAGGGTTCGCCGGCATAGGAAATCCCAATCCTTGGTGTAGTTTTATATCTGACTTTTATATTGCTTTCTTCAATCCAGATCCTTTCAGAGACAGATAAATCCTCGCCATAGAATGTCTGGTCGAGAAGTAATTTTTTGCCCACCCTGCCCGGACCTGAAATCCCTTTTAGCCCACGGATCAGCACTGCTGATGCATCACCTTCAGTCCCGGTTACGAAGTTCAGCATCCAGTACATTCCATAAATCAGGTATACGTAAATCCTTCCGCCTTCCTGAAACATAATGTCAGTTCTTGCTGTCCTTCCTTTACTCGCATGGCAGGCCTTATCCAGAATTCCGTTATAAGCTTCAACTTCCGTAATAAAAAATTTTTCTACTGATCCGTCAGTGTATTTCCTAACCAGATATTTACCAAGGATTTCCGGGGCAACTTCAAGCACGTTGCGTTTAAAAAAGCCATGTGTAATCCGTTCGGGCAACATCAATCGTTTTTACCAGGTGAAACAAGGTAATATGCTGCAGTAGTAAAAAAATTCCTGACCCAGGGGATTGAAGCAATTATCCTGTTTTGTTTGCGGGGTTTTAATTTGAATTTTGCTTCGTAATTCGGATTGAACAGATATAGTACTCTCCTGGCAATTTTATAGTGGTTTTTTTTCAGTATTTTTTCAAATCTTTCGATTGAAATACTGGTTTCTTTAACTTCAATGAATCCCTTAATTTTTACCTGTGGTTCTTTGAAAAGATTAAGAATTGCCTTGTATACAGATTTAGGAAACAGGTGGAAATAAGGAAGTTTTGAGAGGAATCTGCTATTACATAGTTGTTGATGGCCACCAAAAGGATTCTGCCATGGAGGAAATCCGAAATAAATCACACTGTCGCTGTTGAGGTAACTTTTCATATAATCCATAAACCTGTCCTGGCCAGGAATATGTTCAATTACATCACGAAGAATAATTATATCGAATTTACCAAGATTTTTCCGGTTGTAAATATCATCGCAAATCAGTGTCAGGTTTTTATAGTTCTTATGTTCCTTAAAAAAATCAACTGCAAGTTCAATTTTCCGTTCTGACAGGTCGATTCCTGTTATTTTACAACCGAGGTCCATAAACGGTTTCAGGTTACCTCCTTCACCACAGCCAATTTCAAGGACCGAAGTTTCAGGGCTGATTTTTTTGCAGCCATTAATAAACGGGATTACATATTTTTCCGTAGTATAAATCTGCTCTTCAAAATATTGAGCCCTGTTTGTATGGCGTTCGTGCATAGTTATTAATGACAGTTTTCAGTATAAATTAAACCTGCATAACAAAAAGAATCCGGCTATTGTTTGGCCTTCTGTTTCTTTCTGATTTCATTTCCGACAAAACCAATGATTATTAACAGAAGGATAATTGAACTGGCATAAGAGACTTTATTTCCGATATAGTATGACTTTGGTTCAAATTTGAATTCAACCTGGTGTTCACCCTGTGGAACAACCATTGCCCTGAGAATATAGTTAGCCCTGAAATGTGGTGTTTTTTCTCCGTCAATATAAGCATTCCAGCCTTTTTCATAATAAACTTCTGAAAATACGGCAAGTTGTTCTGACCGGGCATTGTATTTATACATCAGATAATTGGGTTCGTATTTTTCAAGCAGAATATTTTCGTTTTGGTTTGCTGTAAAAGTTTTTCCTGAAACATAATTTTCAAACCTTTTATCGATTATTGCCGTATTGCCAGGATCAAAACCGGATAATGCGGCGATCTCTTCATCAGCGTTATTTACTATTCTGTAATTATTTACGAACCAAACATTTCCTAAAGCCATAGGATTTCTTAAGGGCTGTTGGTTTACATCAACTATTAAATATTTTGTATTAAGCATATTTAATACAGGTAGGACTGCAAATACAGAATTGACAGGCCGACGTGCCCGCAGCCCTGATGATAAAGAATCCATTTCAGGGAACAGGCAGTGTTCAATTACTTCGTTATAGCGGCGAAGTTTGGCAGCATGGTAGCCTCCGACATTTTTATGAAAGTAGGAAGCCCGGGCATTCATAAAAGCGTCGCTTATGTAAGGAAGAACCCGGTAGCTGATATCTTTATCCAATAGGATAGCCTTGTCGGCAGGAGTTTCAGTAAAAATATTTTCAGACTGTTTTTTTGACTCAAAGTTATTTTTATTCAGGTAACGCTGGTCAACTCCCCATAAATCAATTAATATTAAAATCCCTAAAACTGCTGTAAACAGGCCAGCTTTGGTTTTTAAAAGATGCCATACATAAAGAGTAACTGTTGCAAGGTCAATAAAAATAAAGGAACGGAAAGCATCGGAACGAAGCATATTTTTTCTGTCAATAAGAACTGCATCTGTTAACCAATCGGGGTAACGTGTGTCATAAGGAGACGAAAAATCACCGGCGATTCCCGGCAATATCATAAATATTAAAGTAATACCCCCTGTAATTATTGCTGACCATCTGAGTGCCCTTAAAAATTTTTCTTTGGGAACATTTCCTTTAAAAATTTCGCTTAATCCGATAAAACCAAGCAAAGGCACGCAGAATTCAACAACAACAAGCATAATTGTGGGTGCCCTGAATTTGTTGTATAACGGTATGTAATCAAGGAAGATATTTGTCAGCCACATAAAATTTTTACCCCACGCCAGGAATAACGATAATAAAGTTGCCGCGACAAGCCACCATTTATAGGTTCCTTTTACAATGAATAAACTCAAAACAAAAAGAAAAACAACGATAGCCCCTAAATAAACCGGTCCTGATGTCGGAGGCTGGTCGCCGTGATACATGCTGATAGCTGCTAAATTCTGCCTTGCATTTTGCGGAGTTTGCTGCCTCAGTACTTTATAACTTTCAGATTTTAAGTCAGGGTTTATCTGCGAAGCACCTCCCATATAATCGGGGATCAGGAAGGTCATGGTTTCATCAATTCCCAGGCTGTACTGAACCACATAATCCTTGTCAAGCCCTGTAGTCCTGTTTTCTTTTTCAGTTGTTAATTCAGATGGTCCCCGAATGGTAAATTTTGAGTATTCATAAGTAGTATATAACTGGGAAAAATTCATCCCGACTGCAATCACGGCACCGATGGCCAGAAGTCCGATATTTTTACCAAAACAAACAATTCTTTTTTCCCTGACTGAATTGATCAATTCGATAATAACATAAATACCAGCCAGGATAAAAGTATAATAAGTAATTTGAAGGTGGTTTGCAAAAATATTCAATGAAAGCCCTAAGGTAAAAAGGATAACGCCCGGGATCCTTTTCCCTTTAAATACCATAAGCATTCCTGCTATCAAGAGTGCAATATAACCAATTGCATAAGCTTTTGTATTATGGCCGGCACCGATAATAATCAGGAAATAGGATGAGAAACCAAAAGCAATTGCACCAACAAGGCTTTGCCATTTATTTACGCCCAGTGTAAGAAGCAGGATGTAAAAACCTAACATATAGAGGATCAGCATTGCAGCCGGATGAAATAATTTCCTGAATGTTAATTGGAAGGGTTTTACAAAATTACCAGGGTAGGAAACTGAAATTAAATATGTTGGCATGCCACTGAATACATTTCCGGTCCATAGGGCCTGTTTCCCTGTTTCTTTTCTGTAATCACTGATTTCTTTTGAAGTTCCTTTAAAATGTGTGATATCTGATTGTTCAAGTATTTTCCCTTCAAGTTGAGGATAAAAATATGCCATTGCAATTATTAATATTGCGGCAATAATAATCAGGTTCGATAAAATATTTTTTGAGTTTTTTATACCAGCCATGGTTAATGTTTTTCCGTTTAAATGTCAAATATAATGAAAGAATCTGAGCCCTTAATTATTTAAGGCAACAAAGCAAATTAATAAAACTGTGTATCAAAAGGTAATTTTTGGCAAAATAACATCAAGGCACCTTTTAACTGATTCTGAAATTGATAATTCATCTGTTTTTATTTCAATGTCGGGATTTGCAGGATTTTCGAAAGGAGAATCAATGCCGGTGAAATTTTTGATTAATCCATTCCGGGCTTTTTCATACAGTCCTTTGTTATCACGTTTTTCGCATACATCAATTGGTGCATTAACAAAAATTTCTATAATATTTGATTTGCCGATTATTTTATAAGCCAACTGTCTTATTTTATGTGTAGGGGTGATAAAAGCATTGATACATATAAT
>JAFGGF010000208.1 GCA_016930735.1 Prolixibacteraceae bacterium | reverse complement strand
GCCTTCGATTTTGCACAAATATAATTTAATGGGTGATTTGTACCATCGGTAAAATTGATAAGTATGTCAAATTCCTTTTCAATAAAAGGTTTAATAATTCGTTTGGGAGGAAGCTTAAAGAGGTTCAGGTCGGAAGAAAAAACAATATTGCTGTTTTTATTGTCAAGCCTTTTCCCCTTTTTGAAACAAAACTCCTCAGTCGATACCGATGTGCCAAATTCGCCCGGATTGGGAAGTGGGGGGCCTTCGTCACCGTCATAAATAATCCCGACCGAATGGATCGTATCTTTTGAAGGGAATTTTAATTCCCTGGCCGCTGTTTTGTAGTTTTGTTTCGTGCCGTTGTTTTGAGCGCTACTCATACATAAGGTTTAGAAAAACAAAAGTACAAAATGTATTTGCCCTTTGAAAAAGACATGAAGCATTATCGTTGTATTCCAGGCAATATTTAGTTTCCTGGAAATAAAAAAAGGATGCCCCTGCCGGACACCCTTGTACAGATAAAAAGTAATATGCTGTACAAAAGTACTATTCTGGTGAAATACATTCAACCGGACATACTTCGGCACATGAACCGCAATCGGTACAAATTTCAGGATCGATTACATAAATATCGCCTTCAGAAATTGCTTCAACCGGACATTCATCAATGCATGTACCACAAGCTATACATTCGTCTGAAATTACGTAAGCCATAATTAAAATATTTTAAATGTTATGAATGATTTTGGAAACAAATGTAAGAGATTATTTGAAAAATCAAAGATGTGAATTGTCAGTTTAATCCCGATTATTTAACTTTTAACAAAAAAAGAACATTTGGGCTGAGAATTTGAATAAAATATTCTAATTTTGATCAATTCTAAATAACAAAACGGATTATGGGTGGAAATTTTACATTTGCTTTGATTCTTACAGCAATAGCTGGTTTGTCGACAGGGATAGGCAGTGCGCTTGCTTTTTTTACAAAACGTACAAATACGAAGGTTTTAAGTTATGTGCTGGGTTTTTCGGCTGGAGTAATGATCTATGTTTCTTTTATTGAAATATTCCCTTCAGCCCTTGATGAATTTTCTTCTGCATTTAATGAAAAGAAGGCAATATTATTTACCATCCTGTCTTTTTTTGGAGGGATGTTGCTTATTGGCCTTATCGATAAATTTATTCCCTCGTTCGAGAACCCGCACGAGGTTTACAAAATTGAAGACATGGAAAATGCTTCGATGGAAAAAAAGTATAAAAGGCTTTACCGCATGGGAATTCTTACAGCGCTTGCACTTGCCATTCATAACTTTCCCGAGGGTATTGCCACGTTTATGTCGGCTCTGGAAAATCCCGAAGTAGGTATTGCCATTGCCATTGCCATTGCCATCCACAACATACCCGAGGGAATTGCCGTTTCGATACCCATATATTTTGCAACGGGGAGTAAGCGCAAAGCTTTTTTCCTTTCATTTACATCGGGCCTGGCCGAACCCGTTGGCGGCATACTTGCTTACCTTTTATTGATGCCGTTCCTTAACCATCAAAACTCCGGAATTGCCGTGGGTATAATCCTGGCGGCTGTAGCAGGCATCATGGTATTTATTTCGCTTGATGAACTTTTACCCACTGCCGAGGAATATGGCGAGCACCACCTCTCGATTTACGGCGTGGTAAGCGGTATGGTGGTTATGGCGCTTAGCCTGCTGATATTGGCCTAGTGAATGGAACGCGGATGACACGGATTAGGCGGATTGACACTGATAATGAAAAGCCCACAGATGCACACAGGTAGGCACTGATGATGATGTTTTTTATTATACCTTAAATGCCGGCTCCATCATTTCAATTTCCGAAGTTGATATTCCAAGGAATTTTGCCTCTGTTTACCATGTTTTTGTCGCAGTTAATATTTCTCAGATAATTAAATCCATTATCATGTTGTTTTGCTGAAAATAATCGCCACGATATTATCTTTCTCCCGTGGTATTGTTGGCAGGTGTACCATTTAATTTCAGAATCCAGTAAAACCTGCTCTTTCAATCTGACCCAATTTTTTGAATACTGTTTGTACCTAACGATCTGTTAATAAATCCCACCCCGAAATTTCCAGATTTCATAATTTATGACAAATGACAAATGGCAATTGACGACAACCTGCATCCAATATAAATATTTCATGAAATGTATGAAAAGGATTATATTAAAATTATTTGATTTGATTACCAAGAATTGGTAATTTTGAAAAAAAATAATCAGATGGGAAAAAATACATCAATATCATTAGGAGACCATTTCGAGGACTTTATTAGCACCTCGATTGCGTCAGGGAGATATAGCTCGGTGAGTGAGGTAGTTCGCACAGCCTTAAGATTATTGGAATCAGAAGAAAGTAAACTCAAAGAGTTAAGAAATGCATTGATTGAAGGAGAAAATAGCCAAATGATTGAAAATTTTGATCCCAAAAAGCATCTTGACCATTTACATGGAAAATACTTATGATTCAACAATATCGAATAAGCGAAAAAGCTATAAATGATTTAGAAAAGATTTGGCTTTACACATATAAAAAATGGTCAAAAGAACAAGCCGACAGATATCATAATCTGATAATCGATGAAATTGAATTTATGGTAAACAATTATAATTTAAGCCGTAAAGTAAATTATGTCCGAGAAGGTTATAGAATGACAAAAGTAAAATCACATTTAATCTTTGCTAAAAAATCAGTGGATGATGTAATAGAGATTGTAAGGATTTTGCATCAAAATATGGACATTGAAAATAGGCTTAAAGAGTAATAAAAAACTACGCACAACAACACCTTTTAAATTGCATTGCGGTTTTCGGGCTGACAACTTGGTTATTGCCTCGCAACAACAGCAGTGCATCGCGACAGAGAATCACCCGCAATCCGCAACGACAACTTACAATTTTCCGATATTTTTACTATCAAATCATTATAAGTTTTGTGAATATTTTATTAAGCTTAGATAAACGATGTTTATTCAATACTAAAAAGTTAAGTCAATAAGAATAAACGGGTAATATTTTTTTTGCGATAAGATATTGCCCGTTTTTGTAGTTTTCTGTTTAAAACGAGTCTTAATAAAGCTAAAGAATATTATTTGTTGATTGGGTTAACATGCAAGATTAAATAATAAAAACTTCTTTATTTACGTTATTCAAACCATATAAACCAACTAAACCAAAACAATATGAAGGCCTTCCCAAAACTATTTCTTTTCAGCTTGTTTGTTTGCTTTATTGCCCAAAACAGCCTGGCTCAATATCCAAGGCAATGCGAAATTTCCATAATCCCCGGCTATGCAACTTTTTCCGCTCATAAGGAGCAGGGAATGTCGCTTGCAGGAGAGTTTACCTATAAATTCAACCGATGGGTCAATCCCTCATTGCGGATTTCTGCTGCATCGGGATTTAGAGGTGTTGAAGAAGGAATGAAAAGCCCACAGATGCACAAGGGGTAGGCACTGATGATGATGTTTTTTATTATACCTTAAATGCCGGTTCCATCATTTTAATTTCCGAAGTTGATATTCCAAGGAATTTTGCCTCTGTTTTCCATGTTTTTACAGCAGTTACAATTTCCCCGATAATTTTATCCAT